>QHXA01000670.1:0-352 GCA_003222755.1 Acidobacteriota bacterium | reverse complement strand
GAGTAGCCGGAGAGCTTCCCTGCCACGATACGTCGGGGAAGAGAACGATCATATTCACGGTGCCAACAGGAATGTCTCCAGGCAATCCCGTCTTCGGTATCAGCGAGGAAGACGGCACGCCGCTATCCGGCAACGTATAAGAAGCTGTCGTGTACGCGCGCGGAGGATTTGCGTGAGCTTGCGGCGCGTGATTGGTCGGGCAAAGGTAAGCCGTCGCCAGCGCTGTGCTGGAACCTTCGGAGTTGATGTAGGCAAACGACACAATTTCATTACGAGCATTGATACGGATCGCATCAATGGCATCGGACCGAGGGGCTTTGAACGTCAAGATCCGATCGTTGACCTCCACATC
>QHXA01000669.1 GCA_003222755.1 Acidobacteriota bacterium | reverse complement strand
GCCGCCGGCAAATAGGGAATCTCATCACCCTCGACCACGCCCAGGCCGGGCGGCACGGAAAAGACTGCTCCGAGGGCGGGCACGGGCCCTTTGGCGGCGGCATGTCCTTGGAGATCCCAATTCGCCGTGTTGACAGCCTGCCAGATTCCGTTCAGGTTGGGTTTTCCATCCGCGGTCCGCGGCGCACGATAAGCCGCGGACTGGCCGGAACCCGATATTGCAGCCAACGAAAAAACACTTATTGCCACGGCAACGGCAATCACAGAGATGCTAAACCAACTTCGCATAGACGAATTTCTCCACATCAAAATAAAGCTTCAACGCGAGTAGTGATGCGCGGAAATTACGCCGGTCTTTCCGACTTTGTCAAGGAATCTGTCGAGCGGTGTGGGTTGGCCTCACGCCGTAGGCTTAGGGAAGGTTTGAAATCTTGCAGTCAGAAACAAGCAGCCCGTTTAGGTGACCGTAACCGTTTCCACCCAGAAGACAAGTGTCTGTGGTCGCCCTTCTGCGCTAATCAATTCCGTAAACGAGCCACACGATTTTCCGTTAGGTGTGTGGCCCAAACTGTGCGGTGAAAGGCTACGGTACGACTGGAAGATCGACGTAACTTGCTTCGCCCGATGCGTGGTAGACGCGCTGCGTGGCCTTCACGTAGTTGCCAGGTTTGGCGAAGAAGATATTCGGCACGAACGTCTGCGGATTGCGATCGTAAAGCGGGAACCAGGTGGACTGTACCTGAACCATGATGCGGTGTCCGGGTTTGAATATGTGATTCACGGTGGGCAAGGCAAACGTGTACGGGAGTGCCTTATTTGGCGTGATTGCCTGCGGTTGCTCGAAGCTCTCCCGATACCGGCCGCGGAAGATGTCCATCGCGATGCCAAGCTGGTAGCCGCCCAATTCGGGCTGGCTCGGTACTTCGTCCGGATAAACATCGATCAGCTTCACGACCCAGTCGGCATCCGTGCCCGTCGTTGATGCAACGAGATGCACAACAGGGGCACCAGTGAGGCGGACGGTCGCGGTGAGCGGTGGCGTCATGTAGGTCAGCACATCAGTGCGATCCGCAAACGCACGCTGATCGCCGACGAGCCAGCGTCTCCAGGCATCGGAGTCCGCAAACCGTACAGGACGCGGTTGGTAGGGAACCGGCTTTGCCGGATCCGATATGTACTCATCGTATGCCGAGCCCTGCTGCAACGCGCCCGACGGCGGGGTAAAAGACAGGCCGAAGTTCGAGGTCAGATACAGCGGACGCGATTTCGCAGCGCATCCTGAATCGCATGCAAGCGGCCAGGAATTGAACCGGTCCCAATGGTTTTCGCCCGTGTTGTAGATCAGCACAGGCGGCGTGTTCGCCTTCAGCCCGCCCTCCTTCAGATACTGATCGAAAAATGGCTTGATGATGTCGCGCCGAACCTCGAGGGTCGTGTCGCCGTTCCACCGCAGCAGACCTAGCGAGAAACCCTCCCGGTTAATCTGGCTGTGGAACCACGGACCCATGATGAGAAAGTTCTTGTCGTTGCGCGTGTCCTTCGGCTCGACGGCAAGATAGCTGTGAATGCCACCCCACATGTCTTCCTGATCCCACAGACCTTGCAGCCAGATCGTCGGCACCGTCAGAGGCTGTGCGGCCATCGTTTTATCGAGTGCCTGCGCTTGCCAGAACGTGTCGTAAGAAGGATGTTCCGCGACTTTGCGCCACCACGGGAGCTGATCGAAACCCGCCGCTTTTGCGAAATCGCCTGCTGATCCGGCGCGACGAAAGTTTTCATAGTCGTCATAGCCCTCTCGCACGACGCGTGTGCCCTCGCCTTTGACCGTGGTTTGTTCGGTGAAGTAATCGAGATTGATCTGACGGAAGGCGCCGTAGTGAAACCAGTCGTCTCCCATCCAGCCGTCAACCATGGGGCTCTCCGGCACTGCAGCTTTGAGCGCAGGATGTGGATTGACGAGAGCCATGACGACGGTGAAGCCCTCGTATGAGCTGCCCACCATGCCGACGCGGCCGTTCGACTCGGGCACGTTTTTCACAAGCCAATCGATCGTATCGTACGCGTCGGTGGAGTGATCGACCTCGCTGTTGTTCAAGGGCCCGCGCAACGGACGCGTCATCACATACTCGCCTTCGGATCCATACTTCCCGCGAACGTCCTGGTACACGCGGATATAACCGTCGCCGGCAAACAGTTCGTCGAACAGCGGCAGCGCTGCGACCATGTGCTGCGATGCATTCCGCTGTGCTCGCTCTGATGCGTTATAGGGCGTTCGCGTGAGCAGAATTGGTGCGTTGCGCGCACCTTTTGGCACAACGATGACCGTGTGGAGCTTCACGCCGTCGCGCATCGGGATCATCACGTCGCGCTTCACGTAGTCGTATTTGCTCGTCGGCGCATCGAATTTCGCCGGAATGTCTGGCGTCAGCGGCGGCGTCTGCTGCGCTGAAATCAGCGACCCAATCAGCACCGTCACCAAAGCGATCGCAACAGAAACGCTACGGAATGTCATGCCAATTCCGCCATTCTAACGGGCCGGAGGATAACGATTCAAGCAAACGAGAGTCTACCTCGCTATCGATCGCCCGAAAGGATGTCGCCTAAGGTGCCGAGCACCGAACCCTCCGGCAACATCGAAGCTCACGTTGAACGGCGGCGTGCGATGGGAGCCGTTCCTCTTCCCGTATGATGCGCGCGCCAAAACCGCGCTTCCAGCAGGACTGGTTCGACAAGGGACTTCGAAGCATCGTGTTCAAGAACGCTCCTGCAGGCTTGCTGTTC
This sequence comes from Acidobacteriota bacterium, assembly GCA_003222755.1. Lineage (GTDB taxonomy): Bacteria > Acidobacteriota > Terriglobia > 20CM-2-55-15 > 20CM-2-55-15 > 20CM-2-55-15. Next base: position 45 of record QHXA01000669.1, on the reverse strand, counting down.
TCGGGCGATCCGGGAGTTTCCGATACGGGCTACTCGGAAAGCTCC
>QHXA01000098.1:14818-15086 GCA_003222755.1 Acidobacteriota bacterium | reverse complement strand
TCTGAACGAAGTAGTACAACTTTTTGCCATCGGGCGAGAACACGGATCGGGGAAAGCCGTCGCCCCATTGCGGAAACATGGTGGTGCCTTCGGAGGACACCTGACGTTCCGCTCCGTTTTCATGCAGCCAGACGGCACGTTGGTTAAAACCTAACGAGGTAATCAGGGACCGGCCGTCAGGCGCAACAACGATGCCCTCGGCTTCGGCCGGTCCGAACGTGATTTGCTCCGGCTGCCCGTCCGGGAAGCGTTGCCGCCAGATCTGGAA
>QHXA01000098.1:1593-14691 GCA_003222755.1 Acidobacteriota bacterium | reverse complement strand
CACGATTTATCCGGCGACCGATAGGACCGGTTGCGCCATGCCGCGAACGTCCGGCGGTGCGCAGATGTCTCGCGGCGCCGTACGGTTTTCACCCGCGGTGATGATGGCCATGGGAAGGCCCGCCTTGATCTCCGAGAACAAAAGCTGCTGCGGCCCAATCCAGGAAAGCCCACTGGCATTTGGCAGCCAGATGCGGGGCTGACCTCCCACGACCGGCACGACCCAGGAATCCCAGGACTGCGTGGACGAAAGGACGGTATAGGCAATCTGCGACCCGTCCGGCGAAAACACAGGATGCATTTTCACTTCGCCATCGTGCGTCAGTTCGATAGGCTGGCCGCTGGGCAGCAGCTTTACGTAGATCTGGCCGGAGGTGGTAAAGGTTCCCGGTCCGCGGATAAACGTCAGCATCCTGCCATCGGCGGAGAGCGCCGGGTTCGTGGCCGAATCCGGAAAGGCCGTAATCTGTTCCATTGCGAGGGGCGTGGAAGGGGAGATACGGTTGCTCCTCCAGAAGAAGATGGCGGCCACCGCCACGAGGACGACTGCCATGGCGGCGGCCGCGTAGAACAGCAATCTTCGGGAGCGTGGCCGCACAAAATGGCTGGAATTTTCGCGTAAGGGCGCCAAGTCCGCAATCAAGTCCTCGATTTTCTGGTATCGCTCGGACAGATCCTTCGCCAGTGCCTTCTGAACCACTCGATCCACTCCGGAAGGTATGCCGGGCCGCAGAGAGGAGAGGGGCTGTGGTGCATCGTCCAGTATGGCTCGCAGCACCGCGATGGAAGTTTCACCGCGGAATGGCAATTGGCCGCTCAACATCTCATACATCACCACTCCGAGAGACCAGATATCCGACTGATGCTCCGCGGGCTTGCCGCTTGCCTGCTCGGGTGACATGTACGCTGGCGTTCCTATCACGGTTCCCGGCATCGTGACCTCGGTCTCAGATCCGATCAGTTTCGCAAGCCCGAAGTCCATGATCTTCACGATTCCGTCGCGCGTCACCATGATATTGGCAGGCTTGATATCTCTGTGAAAAACGCCACGCTGGTGCGCCACTCGTAGCGCCTGTGCCACCTGAACCACGATGTCCAACGTTTCATCCAAGCCAAGTGCACCCTCGGCGAGCCGTTCTTTCAACGTGCGGCCTTCGATGCACTCCATCACCAGATAGTCCGGTCCGATGTCGTACAGCGTACAGATGTTGAAATGATTTAATTGCGCGATCGCGCGGGCTTCACGCTCGAATCGCAGCGGAAAGCGTTCATGGAAGGTTTTGATCGCCACTACCCTGCCCAGACGCGTGTCGCGAGCACGGAAGACCTGGCCCATACCTCCTTTGCCAATGCCGGCCTCGATTTCATAGGGACCGATCCGTGAGCCCGGACCTGGAATCGTGCGGGTCGCTTCCTCGGTCGGATCGTCATCGCGCGCGAGCAGCGCCTCGACCTCGCGGCGCAGTTCTTCGTCACCCTGACATGCGTCGGCAAGAATTGTCTCGCGCTCGACCGTTCGGCGCCCTCGAGCCGCATGGTAAATTCGTTCAATGACTCGCGAGCGTTCGGTTTCCATAATTCTTAGAATTCGCGGCCGATCTTGTCATGCTGAACTGCAAGCTGAAGTCATGACTCGTCTTCACGCATTTGTGTGCCGTGCTACGACGCTTCGCGAATCGCTTTCAACGCCAGCCGTTCTTCACGGTTTGGATCGTTCACGACCTTACATTCATTGTTGAAAATCATCGTCGCGCGATCTTTAAGAGTGAATGCGGGCCAATTGGGCAAGTCCGGATGATTCGGGTTTCCCGTGCGCGCGAATGCCGCCCAGGCGGCGCTCATCTTGTGAGCGAGCGCGTAGCGTTCGTTTCCTGCTCCAGTCATTGATGCAGCGATATCGATGTTGTAAAACACGAACGGAATATCGAGCGTGTGAAACGACTTCATCTGTCCCCTGTGCACAGGCGACCGCCACGTGAAGTAATACTGATAATCCGCGGCCTTGCCCTGCGCCACTTTGAGCTCCGCCAATTGCTGCGCGTTCGCCCGGCGCGTGTTATCCGCATTCATGATCAGCCAGACGTCTGTATTGGAAATGTCAGGATGCATTCTGCGGTAGAGCGTCACCATTTCTTTTGCTTTCGCTTCATCGTTTCGGACGATCCTCTTCACTCGCGTGAGCATTTCATCTTCAGACATTTCGAGAGGCGGCACCGGTTCATTCCAAGCGTCTTCGGTTTGGACGGAACCCTGCATGAATGGAACGGTTGCGGAAACCTCCGGCGCGTCCGGGTACCACTGATCGCGAGGAAGCGATCTACCGTCGGTTACAGGCCCTCCGGCGAGTCCTTGGATGCCGGGCCGCTTTTCAAACGCTTCACGCAATTGACGCCACTGCATTTTTTGAAGCTCGTCGAGTTGACTCGATTTCAGACCGATTCTGGCGAGAAATTCTTCGGCCGCCTTTGTCGCGTTCGCCCGTGTCGCGCCCGTGTCGCACCGCGGAAAGCGGAGCCACTTTGTGCAATGGCGCGGTGAAACAGGCCCTTTGCCGCCGGCATCGCCATTAACGTGCTGACTTTGCCGCCGCCACCGGATTGGCCAAAGATCGTCACGTTTCCAGGGTCGCCGCCAAATGCGGAAATGTTCTCTTTAATCCATCCCAGGGCAGCAACGATATCCTGCATGCCTACATTGCTCGAGTTTGCCCACTTCTCGCCACCCAGGTCCGCCAAATATAAAAAACCGAACAAGTTCAAACGATGGTTGACGCCGACAACAACGACATCTTCTTTACGCGCGAGATTCGTTCCGTCATACAACAACCAATTTCCCGAGCCGCCGGCAAAGCCGCCGCCGTGCAGCCATACCATGACCGGTCTGCGGCCATTTCCTAAGCCGGGCGTGTAAATGTTGATCTTCAAACAGTCTTCGCCCATGGGCTCTCTTCGATCCAGCGAGAAGACCTCGGAAATCGGACCGTCCTCGTCCTGCGGTGCTCGTTCTCCAACTTCGAAGCAATCGCGAACAGCCGTCCATGAGGCTGCCTTCACTGGCGGCATAAAGCGATTCGCTCCGGCGGTTGAGGCCGCATATGGCACGCCATAGAATTGGTTCACACCATACCGAACCAGTCCTCGAACTCTGCCGCCTGTTGTTTGCACGGCCGGCGACATGCCTGCACTTCTGGCGTCTTGCGCGATAAGACGAGGCACGATACCGGGAATGAAAATGCTGGCACCGATAAATGTTCGCCTGGTGATGATCGAACTCATAACGTCCCCCTGACGTGAAGTGACAACACTATACTCCTCCTAGTTTTGGATTCGACACATCCTGAATCGAGTATGTAGTCGCGCGGCTTCAGCCCGCGTTTGACCATGCGAATAGAATTAGCGCATGCTTTCACGCAGAACATTTTTCGCAAACATCCTAGTGGTCGGGACGTTGTCCGTTGGACAGAATGCTCCGCAGACTCAGCGGCAGACTGGTCTATTGTTGGACGATGTATATCTGCGTCATCTTGCGGGCGTCTCGGATCATCCCGAACGACCGGAGCGCTTGACCGCAATTCGCAATGGCCTCGATCGGTCCGGATTATTGAAAAGCCTTTACCGGATCACACCTCGTCGGGTGACTGATGAGGAATTGGCGTTTGTCCACACCCGGGCCTACGTGGATGTGGTTCGGAAGGAACTGTCGAACCTGCGAGGACCGGCAAACCTTAGTACAGGGGACACCTTGGTTTCTCCGGGATCGTTGGAGGCGGCGGAATATGCAGCCGGCGGTGTGCTGAATGCTGTCGACGCGGTGATGACGAAAAGGGTGAAAAACGCATTCTGCGCAGTACGTCCACCGGGCCATCACGCGACTCCCACGCGCGGGATGGGTTTCTGTATCTACAACAATGTCGCAATAGCGGCGCGGTACGCTCAACAAAAGCGCGGCGCAAAGCGTGTTTTGATTGTCGACTGGGACTACCATCACGGTAACGGGACGCAGGACACGTTTTACGAAGACGACTCCGTTTTCGTGTTCGATACCCATCATTACGGCGCCTATCCTGGTACCGGTAGTCCTGCGGAAACCGGCGCTGGAAAAGGAGTGGGTACGAAGTTGAATCTAGCCATGCCCGTTGGCTCGGGCGATGCACAGTTTCTTGAAGCGTTTAAGACCAGGCTGGTGCCTGCCGCCCGCAAGTTCAAACCTGATTTCATTCTGATCAGCGCCGGCTTTGACGGGATGAGGGATGACGTCCTGGGCCAGTTTGACATCACGCCGCAAGGCTTTGCGGCAATGACGCGTGTGGTGGTTGACCTTGCCAACCAACTCTGCCAGGGCCGTATCGTTTCCGTGCTCGAAGGTGGATACCGTCTCGATGGTCTTTCCGAAAGCGTCGTCGCTCATGTGAAAACCTTGCAGAGTTTCTGAGCGAGCCCACAAAATAGTAGCCCCGCCGCAGGTGATTCGTGTAACGTGACGGCACCACTATCAAGGAGATCATCATGCGAGATTTTGTACGCAAACCTTTGAGACTCGCGGCTCTCGCCGGTGTGTCGGCGGTCGCACTTGGCGCGGCAACGCTCGCCGCCCAGTACACCATGACAGTCAACAAGGATCGCTTACTCAACGCGCAGAATGAGCCACAAAACTGGTTGATGATGAACGGCGATTACGGATCAACCCGATACTCGAAGCTTTCTCAGATCAACCGGGAGAACGTCAAGACCCTTCGAATGGTCTGGGCGTTGGCGCTCGGCGGCTTGCAGGACGTCGGGCAGAACGGTCCCGAAAACGAGGTGAATCCGCTCATCGACAATGGGTTCATGTACACATCCGACGGTTGGGGAACCATTTATAAGATAGACGCCCGTGATTCCAACCGTGGCCAGTTCGTTTGGGTGACCGACCCTGGAGTGAAACACCAAGGCAACGCCCCGCGCACGCGCGGCGTTGCGTTATGGGAAGATCTGGTCATCGCCAACCTTCCCGACGGCCGTGTGATTGCGATCAAACGCGACAACGGCGAAATCGTTTGGGACAAGATGGTGGCTACGGCCAACGAATTCGGCAACAAGGAAAAATTCGTGACGGCGCCGATCACGGCCGAGGGGAAGGTCATCATTGCAAACGGGGCGGGAGATGCCGGCACACGAGGCTGGGTTGCTGCGCTAGAAGCAAGAACCGGTAAGGAACTATGGCGGTGGTATGTGGTACCCAAACCCGGCGATCCCGGAAGCGAAACCTGGAAGGATAAGAATAATTCCTGGAAAACCGGCGGCGGCGGCATCTGGCAGACAGGCTCCTACGATCCCGCGACAAGGCTGACCATCTGGGGTACAGGTAACCCGGTTCCGCAATATGATCCTCAGTCGCGTCCGGGCGACAACCTCTACACCGACTCGGCAGTGGCCATCAACATCGATACCGGCAAGCTGGTCTGGCATTTCCAATACACGCCAAACGATTCGTGGGACTACGACGAGATCGGTGTCCACATGCTCTACGACGTGACCATCGGCGGTCAGACCCGCAAGGTCGTCAGCCACTTCGGCCGCAACGGGTTCTTCTATTCTCTGGATCGTACGAACGGAAAGTTCATCAAGGGTGCTCAATACGTCAACGACCTGAATTGGACCAAGGGCCTGGATCCGGAAACCGGAAAGCCGGTCGAATACAATCCGAAGCTGGATGTGCAAATCTACAATCCGGTCGCGCGGGCGCTGCGTGGCGACCCCGAGAAGCGGACATGCCCGACCTGGCACGGCGGCGTCGCCCACCAGCCCACTGCATATAATCCCGTCAAGCACATCGCGTACGGCGTGGGCATCGAAGGCTGCTTTTCACAGAATGGGGCAGCGGTTGCGTTTCTGTCGCCGAACGGCGGCATCGACCAAAAGAACAGCGAGAAACGCACGTACAACAGCGACCTCTACTACGGTTCGGTGACGGCTTTCGATACGATCAATCACAAGGTCATTGCCAAGGCCGTGACCGACATCGAAATTCGATCGGGCGCCACCGATACCGCTGGCGGCGTGCTGTTCACTGCACTGCAGGACGGTTGGGTGGTGGCGTATAACGACGAGACACTCGAAGAATTGTGGCGGTTCAACGTGGGCACCGCCCTGAAGGGCGCGCCGGTGACATATGCGATCGGACCAAAGCAGTATCTCGCGGTGCAAGCCGGCGGCCGGCACCTGCATCCGGTGAAATACGACAACCTGCAGGATTCCAGCTACCTGTTCGTGTTCGCGCTGAACTGATCTTGAGCGGCGGAGTGCTTACTCTACCGGCGGTCTGTGACCGTTCGAGCACCGCCTCCGGCGTGCGGCACGGAAACGGGCGCTCAACAGAGCGTACCTACAGTTTTCATTTCGCTAATTCTTTGCACACGTCGGTTTCGGAGCCCCAGAATTCGACGCACTTGGCGTGATCCATGGGGCCTTTGCCGACGATCTTCGCGATCAGAAAATCAGCAATCAGCTCAATCTCGCGCTGCTGCAGCGTCGCCGGAGGATCGGGCATGCGTATTGGATATGACTTCAGATCGGCCTGCGTCTTGCCATAACATCGCCCGTCGGAGTAGGCAAACTTGTCGAAGGCCGGCATTTGTGAGTTGAGCCGCCCGCACTTGATCGTCGTGACAAGGCCGCTACGATTGAGTTTGGTATCACGCAAGTTGGCGCCGTCGGGCATTTGGCTGTCGGTCTTGCGGCCGTCACCCGCCCAGCCATGACACGCCTGGCAGTTCGCTTTTTGCTGATAAAGTCTCATGCCATCGGCAATGTCGGAAGCGCTGAGTGGCTGTGGTTCCTGTGACTGCGCTCCCAAGACAACGAATGCGGCGGCCATGATCGCCACCGCAACGGCCGCGCCTGAAAGGAAGCGCCGCCACATCGAGTGTTCGCGTTTGCTGGTCATAAGCGCGGATGCTACCGGCGGCTCAGAACCGGTGTCAAGCGCATTCACAGATCATTCCAAACGTAAGACCATCATGGGATCGACGCGAACGGCTCGGCGCGTCGGGATGTAGCTTGCAATGAGAGCGATTAAAGCAAGGACGCACGCAGCCGATATGAAGCTCAACCCGTCGGTGACCCGGACACTGTAGAGAAGACTCCCGAGAACTCGCGTTAGCAGAAATGCTCCGACCACACCCAATCCTACGCCCGCGGCCGTCAGACAGGCGCAGCGCCGTAGTATGAGATTCATAATGGCGCGGCGCTGTGCTCCAAGGGCGATTCGTATGCCGATTTCCTGAGTCCGCTGGCCGACTGAATACGAGACGACACCGTAGACTCCGATGGTCGCGAGTACAAGTGCGACGGAAGCGAAGATGGTGAGCAGCGTCGTGGTCAACCATTGTTGAGAAACCGACTCATCGACGACGGCTTGCATGGAACGGACATCGTAAACCGGTTGCTCCGGATCGACCTGCCGAATCGCTGCGGCCACTGAGCGGCCGAGCGCTATCGGCTCCTGTTCGGTGGAAATGACCAGCGCCATTCGGTCTTGAGGCCTTTGCCAGGAACTGAAATAAGCTTGAGGTCGCATGTCCGCATCCAGCCGATCGTGCCGAATATGACCGACGATACCGACGATTTCCAACCACGGCTGATCCCCGAACGGAAGCCGAAATCGTTTTCCAATTGGATCCTCATTCGGCCAAATGCGCTCAGCGATTCTCTGATCGATAATCCCGACCGGCGTTGCATTCTCATTATCGGATTCCCTAAACACTCGACCTCGGAGCAACGGTATTCTGAGCGTCCGAAAATAATCGGGAGTCACGGTTCTGGTATCAACGCTGTCGAGCTTGCGAAGAACGGCGTTGCTGTCTTGAAATTCGATCGGATTGATCTGACCGCGAAACAACAATTCCAACCTGCCTGGTATCGGGCACGGGATGCTCGAGCGCCAACCGTGCGGCAATGGCGTTCATATCGGCCTGAGCTTGCTCTAACGTTTTATCGCGTTTTAAACGTGCGACCGACAGATAGTCGTAGCCGAGCCGGACCCGGATTTCTTCAGGGTCGATTGTAAGAGGCGTCCAGAGTTCAAACTCGCGCGCGGGATAGTGGAAATCGGAAGGCATGACTCCGATCACGACGTGCGGTACTCCGCTGAGGTTGATCGCTCTGCCCACCACTTCAGGGTTTTGACCAAAACGCCGTTTCCACAAGCCATGACTGAGGAGTACAACCCTGTTCTCGCCGATCTGCTCTTCGTCCTCGCGGAAAGCGCGGCCAATGATCGGCTGGATACCGAGCACGCGAAACAGACTTGCTGTTACACGCGCACCTTGCAATCGTTCGGGTTCGCCTTCGCCGATCAAATTGAAATTGGCAATGCTTCGGACCAGCGCCATTTCATCGAAAACATGGTTTTGTGCGCGCCAATCCCGGTAGGGTCCTGCTGCGACGTTGGCCCGCGCCAGCCCCATGCTCGGGAGACTGCTCCACAAATTCACCAGGCGGTCCGGTCCGGAATAAGGCAATGGCCGCAGCACGACTGCGTATACGAGACTGAACACAGCCGTTGTTGCCCCGACGCCCAGCGCGACTGTCAAGACCACGGCCGCAGCGAATCCCAGACTCTTCCGCAGCACGCGAACGCCGTGCCTCACGTCCTGGATTGCAGTTCCAATGGTGTGAACAAGGCCCAACGTTTAACTCCTGCGCACGTCTTGGGCATGCGAACTGCCATGGCCTACCCGCATGTCTTACCAGCGATATGCCGGACGCCGTCATTCTATTGGATGTCCGCTTTTGGGACGATCCTTTACGGAATTGGACACTGCATTTGGGAGCGTGGCGCGGCCGGTAAATGTAGACCTTCTTTTGGAACGAATCGATCAGCCATCCAAGCGGCGAAAGCGAGCCTACGGCAATGCAAAAACGTAAATCGCGTTGTGGCCGCGCGGCGTTTTGATTTCGGGAAACTCTGCTGCGAGTTCCGGCACCTTCAAGTTATCGCCGGTCATCACGGCGATGTACTGTTTCCCGTTCACTGCGTAGGTGATCGTGCTCACGGATGTGTTTCCGCCTAGGATCGTCTCCCAAAGCTTTTTCCCCGTTTCCGCATCGAAGGCCCGGAATCGCCGATTCATGTCCCCGTGAAAGATCAGATTTCCTGCCGTCGCCAGCACGGCGCCGTTGCCCGGTGCTCGGCCGACATCGAACCGCAGAATCTCCCCGGTAGCCATATTGATTTTCGCTAGGCCGGTGAGCGCGTTGGGATCGGAACCGGGACGCGGAACGACCTTCCATCCTCCTCGGCCTTGGGGGCCCGCAAGGGTCAGATCGCGGCAGTTATCGATGTAGGAAACGTACAGCGAATTGGTAGTAGGGCTGTAAGCAGTGGGCCAATAGCTTCGGGTATTCCAATAACAGATGGTATGCCTCTCGCCGGGTTGCTTGAACACAAGATCCCAATTGATTTTTGTCTTTCCCGTTTTCACATCAATGTCGGAGATCACCCACTCCGGCGCGTCGAATGGAAACGGCGTGGCCCATAGGAACTGCCCAGTCGTGCGATCGAGGACAAAGATGCCGCCGGCTTCTCCGACAGTAACCACGACATCGCGCTCCTCACCTCTGCGAACATCGGGATTGATCCACTTTGCAAATTTCGGATCGGGATTTACGCGCGTGCGCAAGAGTGTTCGTTCGTGCGTGTAGTCGGAGTCCCAGTCGTCGGCGGGCAGATGTTGGTAGTACCAGGACAACTTGCCACTGGCAGGATCGAGCGCGACGGTTGAATTGCTGTATAGATCAGCCGGCGCGGTCCTGGAGACGGCATCAGGATTTCCAGCGTGACGAGCGGAACGTTGATCCGGCATTGGATTCGCAATTCCCCAGTAGATGAGCTTGTGCGCGGGGTCGTACGTTCCCGGCAACCCCCAGGTGGAGGCCAGGCGATTTGCCAGTGCAGCCCCCGCCCAGGTTTCATCACCCGGCTCGCCGGGAGCAGGTGTGGTGTAGAAACGCCACACTTCTTTTCCAGTCAGCGCATCGTGTGCGGCAATGTAGCAGTTGGCTCGATTTCCCGCGCACGCTCCGCCGGAAATCACCATGCCTTCCACGACGATCGCGCCGGACGTGTGGCCGCGGGTATCCGCCTTTGTTTCCCAGCGGACCTTGCCAGACCGGGCATCGATGCCGACGACGTAACTGTCAGGCGCCGTATAAAGAATGACATCTTGATAGATGGCGAGTGATTTTGTTCTGCCTTGGGCCGCGACGTTTGGAGGAGCTTCGCGTTTGTACTCCCAAATCAAGTCGCCATTCGTGGCATCCAGCGCCTGAACGACTGCGCCGGGATTTACAACGTACATCACGCCGTCATACACGATGGGTATCGTCTCGGTCTGTCCTGCGCCCATTCCCCGTTCCCAAGCCAAGCGAAGCTGCGCCACATTCTGCTTGTTGATCTGGCCGAGCGGGCTGAATCGCTGCGCATCGTACGTCCGGCTGAACATGAGCCAATCGTTTGGGCTAGGATTTTCGAGGATTTTCTGCGTCACCGGCGTGAACGTCTTCACCTGCGCGAGCGCAATGGTGACAACGGTGAGAGTGACTACAAGGATGAAGAGGGTTCTCGTGGGCATGGCGTGCAGTATAACGCGACAAATCGATTTCACATCGGCCGATGGCTGATCGCTGATCTGAGAAGTCGCTCGAAAGCGCACGTTAGTTGACGGCCTTATGCCCATCTGCTACTAATGCGGGCTTATGAAGACTCTACTTGCCGCCTTGCTCATGGCTTCCAGCGTTTGGGCTCAAACGGCACAAGTGCCGAACAAGACTCTTCCGAAACAGGGCCCTCCGCCTAAACATTTGACCGTCAGATCGGATGGTCACGTCAGTGCGAACCAGGATCCTGCGAGTCCTGAGAAGTTCGAACTCTATTTAGTGAAGCAGGGCGATACGCTGTCACATATAGCCGGCGAGGTCTTGGAGAATCCGAGGTTGTGGCCGCAGCTTTGGGAGCAGAACGAACACATCATCAATCCGCACTGGATTTATCCGAACGATAAGATCCTGATCAAACCGGTCACGCTCATCACGGAAGCGAAGCCGCCAGAGCCCGACCCTACGCCCGAACCCCAACAGGAGCCTCCGCGTAAGGTGCAGCTGCCACCGCCGGCGCCGCCCGCCCCATCGCAGGGGCCCGCGCAACCCGCTTTGATTGTGGAGCAACAGAAGCCGGTGCCGGAGCTCAAGTTTGATGACCTCTATTGCTCCGGTTCCGTCCGAACGGCGCCGCTTCCGAAAGATTTGAAGGTGATTGCAAAGTTCGATGCTACCGGAAGCGTGCTCGCCACCGAGACGGATTACGTGTATCTCAGCCAAGGGTCCGAAGACGGAATTGCGACGGGGAATACATATCAGGTGGTTCGTCCGACGAAGACCCTCACGAATCCGAACGGACGAACGAAAGCCGAACGCGATCTCGGCATGCACTATCTCGATATTGCGCAATTGAGAGTTGTGCTCGCGCAGCCCGAGTTTTCGTTGGCTCGGGTCATCCACAGTTGTGCTGACGCGGTTGATGTCGGCGACATTCTCCTGCCTTTCCAGCGGACCGTCGTGCCGCTGCCGAGCCGGCCTCGCCCATTTAGTCCAATAGCGGTGACCACCAGCGGAATCAAGGGCACAATCGTCAGCACGAAAGATGTCATGCTGAATTTCGGATCGTCTTTCAAAGGGACTCGCCAAACGCCCGGTGTTCGCGGCGGCCGTTTAGGATCAGTGGATCGCGGGGTTGCGACCGAGGGCATGGTTGTCTACATCGATATCGGTCAAGATCAGGCAGTGAACCCGGGCGACATCTTTCTCGTCTATCGCGGTGTTGCTGTTGACCAAAGGCTGTACGATTTCCCCACAGAAGTGAAGAAGCTCAAGAACACGAGAAGCGCGATCGGCGAATTGGTCGTCCTCAAGGTTGGAGAACGTGCTGCTACGGCGCTCGTAACCTACGCTGCCGATGGGTTGATGCTGGGAGATTCCGTCGAGCGCAGATAAAGCCGGTAATAGATCCGAATTAACCCGACTTACGTTTGGGATGGGCGGGCTCCACGCGAGGACGTCGAATGTAGATAATCATCATCGTCATTCCGATAACCAGCATGGGAAACGTCAGTTCCTGTCCTCTCGTGAATGGCCCAAGCTCCAGACCGATCTGAGCGTCCGGTTCACGGACGAACTCGATCAGAAATCGGAATAGTCCATAAAACGCCAGCAGCGCCCAAAACACGGTGCCGCGATAAAAATTCTTTCGGTAAAGCCATCGAAGAAGAAGGAATAACACTAACCCTTCCAGCACCGCTTCGTAGAGCTGGGATGGATGGCGCGGCATGTTTCCACCTTCAGGAAACACCATAGCCCACGCCACATTCGTTGGCCGGCCGTACAGTTCACCGTTGATGAAGTTGCCGATTCGTCCAAGCCCAAGGCCGATCGGAGCTGCCGCGGAGACCAGGTCGGCAATGTCCAGAAAGTTCCAGCCTTTCTTTCGTGTGATGTACCATGCCGCGAGGATCATTCCAAGAAACCCGCCGTGGAATGACATCCCGCCTTGCCAAATTGCGAAGATCGAGAGCGGCTCGTGCAAATAGCTCCCGAGATCATAGAAGAAGACATACCCGAGGCGGCCACCCACCATGACGCCGAGGATCAAATAGAAGAGCAGATCGTATAGATCATCGGTGGACATGTGCAGCTTTCGGTATTTAGCCAAGCGGCGCAGCACGAAAAATCCGATGATGAAAGACAACATGTACATCAGTCCGTACCATCGCAACTGGACGGGACCAATGCGCAGGAAGACTGGGTCGATGTTCGGGTATGGGATCGTCAGGATCATTTACCGGAGTTGCTCAAGAAGGTCGTATGAAATTGCTTTTCGCTGAACACAACCGCGCTGAAAGCTTGGATGCTGACATCTTGTTTCCAGTCGTCCGGCTTCAGGCCGGCTTTCTTGCATGTTTCCTGCAAGAATCGTTCGGGATCCCAGCCGCAGGCGGCGGCTACCTGAGGCAAAAGCACTGCGCGAGCATTCCTGGTGCTGATAAATAATCCGTGCTTGCCGATTT
>QHXA01000098.1:0-1585 GCA_003222755.1 Acidobacteriota bacterium | reverse complement strand
ATTTCGCGGACATTGACGACGCGCCGGAGCGGCGAAAGAATGGACATCTCGAACTCGACCGTCGGCAGCTCCGACGGCATGAGTGGCCTAAACCGGGCATCACCTGTTGCCGCAGCGATGGCGCATTCGGCAGCGCCTCGATACAGAGGACTCAGGGCGTAAAGGTTCCCGATGCAGCCGCGCAGCTCATTCCGTTGATGAAGGGAAACGAAAATCCCGCGTGGCTCTCTCAGCACGCCAGGAGGCACATCAGGCAAGCGCGGTGCTTGCCCGCCCAGGTAAGAGTCGACGGCATTGCGCGCGATTTGCAGCAGTAGATGTTGATCGGTTTCAGTGAGTCGGAATGTCACTAGTTGCGACATGGCGACGCTGCCTCTTTTCCAACAGAATCAAGCGCCGGCGCTCGCGTGCTTTAAATCGACCATCAATCTTGGTCCAGAACTTTCGGAAGTAATCGGCTGCCGAAAGCAAAGCAAACAGAACCACCAAACCCAACGACACACGGCCAAGGAGATGAATAATCGGGTGTGGAATACCTCCGGGCATCGGCATTCCCAAAATCAGCAGAGTGATGGTGGCAACTTGGGTCGCCATCTTCAGCTTGCCCAGATCGGAAGCGTCAATGGTGAAACCTTGAGCTGAAGCGATGCTGCGGAGACCGGTCACGGCGAATTCGCGGCCCACGATAATCACGACAATCCAGGCCGCAACGACCTGCAATTGAACCAGTGAGATGAAGGCGGAAGATATGAGGAGCTTGTCCGCAACCGGATCCAACAATGTTCCAAGCGTGGTGACCTGTCCGCGCTTTCGGGCGAAATAACCGTCCAACAGATCTGTCAGCGATGCGGCTAAAAAGATCGCGGCGGCGATGCGGACGTTATACTTTGTCAACAAAACGGCGACCAAGAGCGGAACCAGAAAAATCCGGCTCAAGGTGAGACCGTTCGGTAAATTCATGGCCGATATTCTAGTATAGAAACCACATATGAAGGGACTGATTCTGGCCGGAGGCAAGGGCACGCGCCTCAGACCTCTGACCATCAATACGCCAAAGCCAATCGTGCCCGTGGCGAATTCTCCATTCCTCCTGTATCAGGTCGATTTGATGCGTAGTGGCGGAATAAACGAGATTATTCTCAGCCTCTCGTATCAGCCAAGAAAGATCGAAGATCTCTTAAAAGATGGTTCCGACTATGGCGTTTGGATCCGGTACGCTGTCGAAGGTACCCCGCTTGGCACCGGAGGCGCATTTAAGAACGCCGAAGAACACATCGATGCTACCGCCGTCGTGTTCAACGGTGATGTCCTTACAGATATAGATCTCGCCGCCGTTATTGCGCACCATCGAGAGAAACGTGCTGTTGCGACGATTGTCCTGACACCGGTGGAGAATCCTTCGGCATACGGTCTTGTGGAAACAAGTCCTGATGGCTGGATTCAACGATTTATTGAAAAGCCCGGACCGGACGAGATCACGTGCAACACGATCAATGCCGGTATCTACGTGTTGGAACCGAGCGTCTTGAAGTACATGCCCAAAGGCGAGCCATATTCCTTCGAGCGGGGCCTGTTTCCAACACTG
>QHXA01000668.1:1625-7993 GCA_003222755.1 Acidobacteriota bacterium | reverse complement strand
AGCGGTGTCCGAAGGCGGCACGCTGAAATTGAGCGACGATCTGTTCGTGGTGAGAATCCGCGAAGAAGCGAACGTCGTTGCGCAAACCGGTGCTGACGGCGTCTTGCTCGTGGATGGCGGATCCGCCGGCGGTTCCGATGCGCTGATGAAAGCCGTCTCCGGCCTGCCAGGCGTCGGCCCGGTTCGCACGATCTTCAATACACATTGGCATCCCGAGCAGACCGGCTCGAACGAGCGGTTGGGCAAGGCCGGCGCGACGGTCATTGCCCATGAGAACACGCGCTTGTGGCTGACGCAGAACGTCACCTGGCCTTGGGATGGGCGGCGTTTCGCACGACTACCGAAGATCGCGCAACCGAACAAGACCTTCTACACTACTGGCAAACTCGACTCCGGCGTCCGCTATGGGTACATCCCGGATGCGGCGCATACTGACGGCGATCTGTATGTTTTCTTTCCAAAACAGAACGTGCTCGCGGTAGGTGATGCGGTGTCGGGGCAAGGCTGGCCCGAAGTCGACTGGTGGACCGGTGGCTGGATTGGCGGCATCGTCGGCGGCCTTCAACGATTGCAGACGCTGGCCGATGCGGATACACGTATCGTGCCTGCGCGTGGGCCGGTGCTCGGCCTGGCAGACCTCAAGGCACAGTACATATACGATCGCTTGACTCAGCTTCTGAACAAAGGGCGCGGGCCAGGCGAGGCCGTGGAAGCCCGTCCGGCCAAGGAATTTGATGACAAGATGGGGAATCCGGACGTGTTTGTGCGCCGCGCGTTCGAGAGCCTGTGGGCTTATTTGTCACCGGACGCGTAGCCCACATCAGTAAACGGTGGGCCCGACGCTAAAAATGTTGCGACATATGCAAAGGAAACGAATCGCACCGATCGCTGTCGTTTCGCTGGCTGGCGTGTTGATTGCTTTGCTGGCCGGTGCATTCACCGCGGCTCCGGCTCCGTCCGCCGCTCAAACTTCCGCAGCGGACGCGCAGTTAGCCACCATTAAGCAATACTGCGTCGGATGTCACAACGACCGCGCCAAGACCGGCGGCGTCAGCTTTGAGGGAATCACGCCGGGGAGTATCGGCCAGCGTGCGGAAGTGTTCGAGAAGGCTGTGCGTAAGCTTCGTGGGCGCGTGATGCCGCCTCCCGGCGCTCGGCAGCCGGAACCTGCAGCGATTGACTCGCTGGTCGTCTGGCTCGAGGATTCCCTCGACAAGGCGGCAGGCCAGGCGCATCTGCGCGATCAGGTCGTGCTGCACCGGCTCAACCGCAAGGAATATGCAAACGCGGTGCGGGATCTCCTCGCGGTCGAGATTAATGGGAACGAGCTGTTGCCCGAAGACGACACTTTCGAGGGCTTCGACAACATCGCCACGGCGTTGCAGGTGTCGCCTTCGTTTATCGAGCAATATGTCATCGCGGCGCGCGCCGTGGCCGTGAAGGCCGTCGGCCGGCCGGATGCGAGACCCGGAGGTTGGACCTTCCGTGCCGCACCCGGCACGCAGTTCACCCATGTTCCGGGCCTTCCGCTCGGCACGCGCGGTGGCATTCTCGCGAAAGTCGATCTTCCCTCGGACGGCGAATACGTCATCAATGTCGCCGACATGGCCACCAACATCTGGGGTAGTGGAATGGAGTTCGAGAACCCGCTGGTGGTAATGATCGACAATCAGATCGTCTACGAGACCGTGGTCGGCGGCGAAGAAGACGTGAAGCTGTTCGATCAGGTGCTAAATGGCGCGCTCGATCGCGTCAATGCGCGATTGAAGAATATTCGCTTCGCCGCGAAGGCGGGACCACACAAGATTGGCGTGGCATTCAAGCGCCGGACCTTTGCCGAGTCCGACGATCAGTTGCAGATGTTCGTGCCCGGCGGCGGACAGGATCGTATGTATCGCGTGAGTTCTTTTCAGCTCCAGGGCCCATTTAGCGCGAGCGGACTCGGTGCGACGCCGAGTCGTCAACGAATCTTTAGTTGCTATCCCGATAAAGCCGATGCGCAAGAGCTCTGCGCGAAACAGATCATCACGTCTGTTGCAAAACGCGCATACCGGCGACCGGTTTCCGATGAAGACCTGAGTGAGCTTTTCATGTATTACCAGGACGGCGTGAAAGAAGGCGGCTTCGAGGGAGGCGTCCGCGGCGCTATTACCGGCATTTTGGCGAGCCCGTTCTTTCTGTACCGCGGCGAGCGCGTGCCCGCGGGGTTGCGTCCCGGTGAAGTCTACGCAATTAACGATCTCGAACTCGCATCGAAGCTTTCGTTCTTTCTCTGGAACACGATCCCCGATGAAGAGCTGCTCGAACTCGGCATCAAAGGCAAACTCAGCGAACCTTCAGTGCTCGAGAAGCAAGTACGCCGCATGCTGGCCGATCCGCGTTCGATAACGCTGGCGAGCAACTTCGTCCATCAATGGCTCGACATGAAGCGCCTGGACGAGATTGTGCCGGACTCGAACGTGTTCCCGTATGCGTCGGGCCGAGCCGATCCTCGCGAGGATTTCAAAACGGAACTCACGCTTTTCGCCGACAGCATCTTCAGGGAAGACCGCAGCGTCGTCGATCTACTAAGAGCGAGCCACACGTTTCTCAACGAGCGCATCGCGCTTCACTACGGCATCACCGACATCAAAGGCGATCGTTTCCAGAGAGTCGATCTCAAGCAATCGTCCCGCTGGGGCCTGCTCGGCAAAGGCGCCATTCTGATGGCGGCTGCCTACCCGAACCGCACTTCACCGGTTTTGCGGGGCGCCTTTATCCTTAAATACATTCAAGGCGTTCCGCCGGCGACTCCACCGCCCAACGTCCCAACTCTGGACGAGAAAGACATCGGCACGACGAAGGCCCTCACGGTCCGCGAGATGATTGCGAAGCATCGAGCGAGCCCGACTTGTTCTTCGTGTCACGCGGTTATGGACCCGCTCGGTTTCGCACTCGAAAATTTCGATGCGACCGGAAGGTGGAGAGATCGGGATCGCTTTGCCGGCACGGTGATCGATTCCTCGGGCGAGTTGCCCGATGGCACGGCAATTAACGGACCCGATGATTTGCGCAAGGCGTTGCTGCGCCGCCCCGAACAGTTCGTGCAGACGTTTACCGAACGGCTGTTGATGTATGCGATGGGGCACAAGGTGGAATACTACGACATGCCTACCGTGCGACGGATTGTGCGCGGCGCGGCCCATGACGATTACAAATTTTCGGCGCTGGTTGAGGCCATTGTTCAGAGCGAACAGTTCAGGAAGCATCGGGTGGCTCAACCCGTTGCTGTAGGGGCGGTCTATGACCGCCCACAGTAGAGCAACGTGCAAGATCGCGGGCGGTCATAGACCGCCCCTACAAGCGGAGATACGACATGTATATATCCAAAAAGCATATTTCACGACGTACGGCATTAAAAGGCATCGGGACCACCATAGCGCTGCCGCTCCTGGATGCGATGAATCCCGCCGCCACCGCGTGGGCTCAGACCGCGGCCGGCTCAACACCGAAGCGGTTTGATGGTCGCCGAAGCAAACCGGTACCGACTACGAGATGTCGCCGATTCTCGAGCCATTGAAGCCGTTCCGCAAAGATCTGACCATCGTGTCGGGTTTGCGAAACAAGCCTGCCGAAACGCCCGAGCCCCACGGCTATATCGAGCCTACGTGGCTGACCTGCGTCAAGCCATGGGACTTCGGTGTCGCTGGTCCGGATTCCGGCGTCAGCGCCGACCAGTTGGCGGCCCGACATATCGGTAAGGACACGCGGCTGCCTTCACTCGAGCTCACAACTGCCGGAGCAGGAGCGCGATTGGCTTGGCGAACGCCGACACAATCGTTGCCGCAGGAAGGCAATCCGCGCGCGGTGTTTCAAAAGCTGTTCGGCCAGGGCGACACGACGAAGGAACGTGCGGAGATTCTCGTCGAGACCGGCAGCATCCTGGACCGCGTCAAGTCACAAGCCGCCCGCTTGCAGGCCAGCCTTGGAGTCCGTGACCGCGTCGTCGTGAGCGATTACCTGGACTCGGTTCGCGAGATCGAGCGGCGTGTCCAAATGGCCTCGAAGCAGGACACCGCCTCACTCAACATCCCGGACGCGCCGGTCGGCACGCCGAATGACATCACCGAGCATTTCAAACTGTTGTTCGATCTCATGGCCCTCGCGTTCCAGGCGGATATCACACGCATCATTACGTGCTCGATGGATCGCGAAGCGAGCATGCGCACGTATACGAACCTCGGCATCGCGGAAGCCTTTCATCCTCTCTCTCATCACGGGAACAATCCGCAAAAGCAAGACAAGCTGGTGGAGATTCAGAAGTACCACGCCGAGGTTTTTGCGAAATTCATCGAGCGGCTCGCGAAGGCACAGGAGGCCGACGGCACCGTCCTCGATCACTCCACGATCCTGTTCGGCAGCAATATGAGCGACAGCAATCGGCACAACAACGATCCGCTGCCGGCGGCTCTGCTTGGTCATGCGCACGGGCGCATCAAGGGCGGCCAGCATTTGAAATATCCGCAGGACTCGCGCTTTTCCGATCTGCTACTGACCCTGTTCGACCGAAACAACATTCCAGTGAAATCGATCGGCGACAGCGGCGGCATTCTGTCGGAGGTCTAAGATGCGCACCATTCCGGCACGCTGGGTGGGAGTCGCGGCCACGGCCGCCATGGCCGTTTGGCTTGCTGCAATCTCGTTCGCTAGACCCGCGGACACGAGTTTGCTCGACGCGGCCGAGTCCGGCGATCGCGCAACCGTCTTGCGCTTGCTGGCCAAAGGCGCCGACCCGAATGCGCTTGCCGCGGATGGTACTACGGCAATCATGTGGGCCGCTTCTAACGACGATCTCGATCTCGTCCGTGCGCTGATCAAAGCCGGGGCCAACGTTAAATTGAAGAACCGGTTTGGCACGTCTGCGCTGACCGAGGCCGCCATCATCGGCTCGGCGCCGGTCATCGACGCGCTGCTCAAGGCGGGCGCCGATCCCAATACAAAGAATCCGGAAGGCGAAACGCCGTTAATGGCGGTCGCTCGCAGCGGCAAAATCGAAGCGGCCCGGCGGCTATTGGATGCGGGCGCTGACGTTAACGCCAAGGAAGACTGGGGCGGGCAATCGGCATTGATGTGGGCCGCCGCGCAAAGCCAGGCGGAGATGGTGAAGTTCCTGGCCTCCCGGGGCGCCGACGTCAATGCGCGTGGTGTCATTCGCCAATGGGAACGCAAGGTCATCACCGAGCCGCGTCCCAAAGACTTGAACAAGGGTGGTTTCACCCCGTTGTTGTATGCCGCGCGCGAAGGCTGCGTCGCGTGTGCGCGGCACCTGATTGCGGCCAAGGCCGACCCCGATCTTGCAGACACCGACGGCGCAACGCCGCTGAATATGGCGCTGCTCAATCTGCATTTCGACTTCGCCGCAGATATGATCGAAGCCGGCGCTGATCTCGATAAGTGGGACCTCTTCGGCCGTTCACCCCTGTACATGGCCGCCGATGTCAACACGCTGCCGGTCAAGGGTAACGGTGCGACGGCCGTGATACCGAGTGAGGATTCGCACACCGCGCTCGATGTTGCCCGGTTGCTGCTCAAAGCCGGCGCGAATCCGAATATTCAGCTCAAGCGCCGCCCTCCTTATAGAGATGTGCCACAGGATCGCGGCGGCGACACGATACTTGCTCAGGGCGCGACCGCCTTATTGCGCGCAGCGCGCGCAGGCGACGCCCCATTCGTTGAACTCCTGTTGAAGAATGGTGCGCTCGTCGATCTGCCGAGCAAGGAAGGTGTCACGCCTCTGATGGCGGCGGCGGGTGTCGAATTCGGCGCGCGAGTGACACGCGGACGCAATCGTACCGACGAAGGCGTGCTCGCGACGATGCGATTGCTGCTTGACGCCGGCGCCGATATCAATGCCAGGATGGTGACCGAGCCCAGGGCCGCGGCCCCCGCGGGTGGTCGAGGCGGCGGGAGGCGAGGCAGTCAGGTGCCGAGCCCGTTTGCTGTGCCGCACCAGACCGCATTGCACGGCGCCGCAGAGAGAGGCTTCGATGCTTTCGTGAAATTCCTCGCTGACAATGGTGCGGATTTGCAGGCGAAGGATGCCAACGGCAAAACACCGCTTGATCTCGCGAAAGGTGCCGGAGGAGGCGGTCGTGGCGCGCCGGATGCGTTCCCCAAAACCGTCGCCCTGCTCGAATCCTTAATGGCCGCAAAGGGCACCGCGATATCGTCACCGAAATAGACGTCGCTCGGAAACGGCGGTTCCCAGTGACAACGACATTACTGCGATCGCGGCTGCGACACTCTGAGACTTACTGATCATCTTTACCTTCACGTTTACGTTCAGCGATAGAC
This sequence comes from Acidobacteriota bacterium, assembly GCA_003222755.1. Taxonomy (GTDB): domain Bacteria; phylum Acidobacteriota; class Terriglobia; order 20CM-2-55-15; family 20CM-2-55-15; genus 20CM-2-55-15. The sequence continues at coordinate 1,660 of QHXA01000668.1, read as the reverse complement.
CACAGACCACTGGTAGACGCCACGCATTCGCGATC
>QHXA01000668.1:1072-1603 GCA_003222755.1 Acidobacteriota bacterium | reverse complement strand
GCAATCCATCCGCCAACCGGAGGGGCGGGTTGCTTTTCGACCGGGAGACCTTCGGTATGGACGCCGCTACCCGGAATCACGTCGAAGTAACCGACTTCGTCAACCTTACTCAGGTCTGGATTTTCAACCCAGGTTCCCAGCGTAACGCCTCTAACCGGATCAAGCCTGAGCCACCGGCACTCGCTAAATGAGATCTGGTACTGATGGTAATCGGCGACTGAACCCTCCGCCTGATCTCCGATCAGCAGTGTGCCGTCCGATAACTTGATGATGGGCCGCACGCGATGGAAACCGGACACAATGGTCGTGAACTTGATATTTGCTCTTCCTCGAAGATCGAAATAGTTGGTCCTGTCGCGGAGGGTAAAGCCACAAGGTTTCTCGCACAATCCGAAGAAGGCGCGGGGAAAGTTTGCACCCGTGCCAACGGCGACCACAATGTCCTTGCCATCGCCATAAAGTTGAAGGTCGACGTTTGGTGTCGTGATCGAGTTCTGATTCAGCGGCAGCCGCGTTTCATTTTGCAGGGTA
>QHXA01000668.1:440-1063 GCA_003222755.1 Acidobacteriota bacterium | reverse complement strand
ACAGCAGTTGTGGAGCTGCAGGAGCCTGAACCGCGCCGCGTGCTTGTTGCGCGTATATCCAAGCGGTTCCCAGTGACAACGACATTACTGCGATCGCGGCTGCGACACTCTGAGACTTACTGATCATCTTTACCTTCACGTTTACGTTCAGCGATAGACCACCGACCACTGGTACACGCCACGCATTCGCGATCGGAAGCACGGCGCTGCTGCGAAGTTAACTTACGAGCTTATCCTTGCCAATTGAGCTTCCGTGCACTCCCTTATGATTGTGAGAAAGCGGTTGAGGTTGTCTTTGCTCACAAACGGATTCGGAGCGCCTGGTTTGCGGAAATTCAAAGCGTGCAGCTTATCCAGTGCCTTGTCATAGAAAGGATGTAGAGTGAGGTAGACGTCGGCACCCGCCTTCGCCGCAATGTCTTGAAATCTTTTCGCGGACGCGCTCCAGGTTTTGAAAGTTTCGGGCATACCCGAGAAATATCGAACACCGTTACGGCCCACATCGGGATTGATACCGCCCCATACGGCGCCAACATGTCGTTGATTGCCATCCTTCAGCGGGACGAGTGTCGAAATCGTGCCCGGCGTGTGGCCTGGCGTTATGTAGAGCGTCAGCGTGGTAT
>QHXA01000668.1:0-333 GCA_003222755.1 Acidobacteriota bacterium | reverse complement strand
TGAGGCGTGCTTTGTACGTATCTTGCAGGTACTTGGCCCCGTACCAACGATCGCCGTGCACGTGACTCAAAATCACATATTTGATTTGTGCCGGATCCAGATGCAGTTTCTTCAAGCCGTCGGTGATCAACTCTTTGGCAGTGTAATCGTAGCCCGCATCGATCAGAATGATCCCGTCGGTCGTCGTCACCGCCCATGTCGATTGGCGTAGGCTGCCAATGTAATAGAGGTTATCGAATGCCTTTCCCGGTTCTGTGTACCATTCAGAGCGGGGCGGAACCTTTCGTGTGGCGAGTGATTCAGGCGCCGCCTGGATGTTTGGTTCCCTGGGAC
>QHXA01000667.1:1723-5047 GCA_003222755.1 Acidobacteriota bacterium | reverse complement strand
CGGCGCCGCGAGGAGAAATACAGCCAAGGACCCGCCATACATCCGCAGAGTTCGGCAATGGCCAAATCCAAGGGCGCGTTGCGATGCCACGAACGCATGGAGCGAAACAACGCGGGCAACTGGTATCGGAAAAACCAGATGATCGCCGGCTTCAACATGGTGATCTGCCGCTCGGAGACAAAGAGGCTGGTCCAGGCGGCGTAAACTCCGGCTCCATAGCCGTAGATCATCCTGCGCAGTTCTTTCCACGTGCGCCGGTGCCGGTGCCAGCAGAGCGCGCCGGGCTCATAAACGATCCGATACCCGCGGTTCATAATCCTGGCGAACATCTCGGTGTCGCCGCCCGAATACGTCGCCGTGCCGGCGTCGAGCGCCTCGTCGAATGGTCCCAGTTCGAGGACGCTCGATCGGCGAAGCGCCATGTTCACACCGGCACCGACTTTGCCGAAGCCGCGGCCGAACGGGCTCAGCCGTTCGTGCATCTGTTGAGCGTCGGTCTCGAGCTCGAACGGCATCGTGAGGCCCGTCACGCAGGCGACCAGGGGATCGTCGAAATTCCGCAGCAACGCGCGAAGCCATCCAGGATCCGGCATGGCATCGTCATCGATAAACGCGACGACTTCTTGGCTGGCTTCCCGTATCGCGCGATTTCTGGCGCAATCGAGTCCAGGCACGTCTTCGCGCACGTACCGCACGCCGGGAAAAGTCTGCGTGACGCGATGGCTCGCATCCGCTGACGGACAATTGTCAACGACCAGGAGTTCCTGGGCGTCATCCGGCATCCCCGACAGCGCCGTCAGGCATCGGCGAAGATCGTCCGGGCGATCCCTCGTGCAGACCGCCACCGTCGCGCGCGGGACTGCGGTGGTCGCGAGCGCTTCCTCATCCCAATCCAACCAATCATGCAGCCACCGCTTCCAAATGTGCCAGCCGACTTTTTCAATGATAGCCTCTCGCAACTCGGAGCCTCGCACACAGCCGTGCACGACGGGAACGCGAACTTGACCGACGGGGCGCCCGCGGAGCCTGAGCAACACCAAAGCTTGCCCGTAGGCCGACAAGCCGGCGACTTCGGTCGGGATTCGTTCCACATCGATGTCAAGAATGGCAGTGGCCAATTGCGCCTTCCGTCATGGTCCTCGCACTCATCGAGAGCGCGAAAAGGTTACAAAAATCTCTCCTCGTCGCGAAACTCCGAAATGCGCCGTCTGACTGACCCAGGATTTCGCAATTGAAGCATAGTGGACGATCATACACCGCCACTACAGCCGGACTTTCCGGAAGAACGACCGCACGTCATCGACGAACAGCTTGGGCTGCTCGAGGCAGGCGAAGTGGCCACCTTTCGGCATTTTCGTATACTGGACGAGATTGAAATTGCGTTCGAGGAAGCTACGCGGAGGGTTCAACGACGGCATCTCTCCAGGAAATGATGCAAAGCCGGTCGGCGTTTCCAGTTTGCCGCGAATGGGAGCGGCGCGGTCGTCCAACGCTCCCCGGTAGAACCAGACCGCCGTCGCGACCGTGTCCGTCACCAGATAGATCATCACGTTGGTCAGGATCTGGTCTTTACTGAAGACACTCTCGATGTCGTTGGCGGAATCGCTCCATATTTTGAACTTCTCGACGATCCACCCAGCGGTGCCTATCGGATTGTCGTACAGCGCGAACGCCACGGTGCCCGGCTTGTGTTGTTGTTCATTGAAGTAATCGAGTTCCTGCGTGCGATACGCGGCGGCGGTTTGCTGCCAGGCCCGCTCCTCGTCGCTAAGATCACCCGCGGGAGCGGCGCCTCCCGTGGCATTCAGGTGGATACCCACAATGCTCTGCGGGAACTCGCGAGCGAGCGCCAACGTGATGGCGTTGCCCCAATCTCCACCCTGGGCACCGAACCGGGAGTAACCCAGCAAGCTCGTCATCAGCGAGTGCCAAAGCCGCGCCGTGGTCGGCGGTCCAATGGGCTGCTTGGGCTTTGAGGAAAAGCCGAAGCCCGGAATCGAGGGCACAATGATGTCGAACGCATCTTCGGCGGAGCCGCCGTGTCTGGCCGGATCGCTCAGCGGGCCAATGGCCTCCAGGAACTCAAACACTGATCCCGGCCAACCGTGAGTCAGAATCAACGGCAAAGGCTTCGGGCCCCGGCCTTTCACGTGATAGAAGTGAATGTCGTAATCATCGACTCGCGCGATGAATTGCGGGTACCGATTCAGATTCGCCTGGGCTTTTTTCCAGTCGAACTGTGTAATCCAGTATTCGGCGAGCGACTTCATGTAGTTCCAGTTCGCGCCGTATCGCCAGTCCGGGGCATCCAAACGGTCCGGCAGTCGCGTGCTCTTCACGCGCGCGAGGATGCGGTTGAGAGTCGCTTGAGGAATATCCACTTTGAACGGTCTGGGCGCGTTGTTTTGCGCAAGCATAGTAAGGCTGAAAGAGACCGGCAGCAAACGTAGCGCGTCGCGGCGCGTCATCGCGCGGGAGTCTACCACTATTAAGGATCAGTATGGATGAGAAAACAGGATTCGAAATCTCCCCGTTACCCTATCTGAACACCGAGTTCCTCAAAAGTCCTGCGGCCCGGACCATCCGAATCCTCGCAGAGTACCTGGAACCCGCGGAACGGCTCCGGCGTGCACACATTCATGACACGATTGTGTTCTTCGGCTCGGCTCGCTCACCATCGCCCGAACAGGCGGCAGAGCAGTTGACGCAGATCGATGAACAGATCACCCGCGCGCCCGAACCTTCAACGGAACTGGCGGAGGCGCGAACGCGCGCGCAAGCCGCAGTCAAGCTGGCGCGCTATTATCAGGATGCTGTCGAGCTGTCGCGCCGATTGACGGAATGGTCAAAATCGCTGACCGGCAATCGCGACTTCATCATCTGTTCTGGAGGTTCGGGAGGGATGATGGAAGCGGCTAATCGCGGCGCTTCGCTCGCCGGAGGGAAGACCATCGGGTTCAACATTCAACTTCCCCACGAGCAGTGTATGAACAGTTATGTACGTCGTGAGCTGGCTTTCAACTTCCATTACTTTTTCATGCGCAAGTTCTGGTTCGTTTATCTCGCGAAAGCGCTCGTGATCTTTCCCGGCGGCTACGGCACCATGGACGAGTTTTTTGAAGTGTTGACCCTGATTCAGACCAGTAAGCCGCGCAAAACCATGCCGGTTGTGCTCTTTGGGAATGAATACTGGGATGAAGTGATCAACTTTGATGCATTCGTCCGGTGGGGCACAGTCAGCGCAAAGGAGCTGCAGATATTCTATAAGACGGACTCTGTTGACGATGCCTACGCTTACCTGATCGGGAAACTTGAAGCGCTTTA
>QHXA01000667.1:0-1672 GCA_003222755.1 Acidobacteriota bacterium | reverse complement strand
ATTTACCGCGAGAATAAACTATGCAAAAAATAACTCCGTTCTTATGGTTCGATAACCAGGCCGAAGACGCCGCGAATTTCTATACCTCCATCTTCAAGAATTCAAACGTGGTGAAGGTGACTCGCTACGGCGACACAGGGCCTGGGCCTAAAGGCAGCGTCATGACTGTGGTCTCATGGCAGATCGTTCCCACGGTGTTAGGCGTGATGTTGCAGCACGCGGACCCAGAGAGATCGCAGAGAGTTATGAACGCCGTACTTCAGATGAAGAAAATTGACATAGATGTTTTGAAGAAAACGTATGGGCAGCGGTAGACGCTCTGCTACAGGAAGCGGCGAACACCAGTACAGCTGCGTTTACAATGCCCAGGTCGAGACAGAGGGAAGGGAACCTGCGTTCCAGGAAAAAAGACAAATAAGCTGGGCTCCGCCTTCGATTTTTTCTATCCTTCTGCGCAAGGATGAAATCCCGAATCAAAAGGAGTATTCCATGCGTATTTCACTCGGCTTCGTAATCGGACTGTTATTCGGTTTGGGTATTGCGTCGGCCGTTGCCCAGAACAACAGGCTCGGTGGCGTAAACAATATGAATCACGTGGGGATCGCGGTCGAACGATTCGATGAAGCTTTGGCGTTTTACACGCAGAAGATGGGTTTCCGCGAAGCGTTTACGATACGTGATGAAAAAGGACAACCTACGTTGTCATACGTCCAGGTTAGCCGGGATACGTTCATAGAACTTCAACCCACGAATGCCAACCGCCCTGCTGGCCTCACCCACTTCGGTCTGCACGTGCAGGATCTCGCAGCGACAGCGGCCACACTCAAACAACGCGGTGTCAAGATTGAAGAACCGCGGGCCGGCCGTGCCGACTCGATGGTGGCGAACGCCACCGATCCCGGTGGCATCAGGATCGAAATATTCCAATTTGGCCCAGAGTCACCACAAGGCAAAGCCATCAACAGTTGGAAGTAAGCGTCAGAAGGACCCACGCCGCTTCGCTGAACTGGGAAGGAAAGCATCCATGAGCAGGAAAACAGTCCAATTTCGTCACAGTTTCCGTACGGTCACGCCGTACATCGTCGTGGCCGCTGCGGAGGAGATGATCGCGTTTGTGAAACAAGTATTCGGCGCCGAGGAGACATTCCGGGCCGAAAGCAGCCCCGGCTCGATTCATGCCGAGGTGCGCATCGGCGATTCCATGATGATGATCGGCGGCGGTCACGCCTACAAGGGGCCGGCAAAACCAGCAGCCATCCGCGTCTATGTCGAGAATTCCGACGAATCCTACCGGCGCGCGTTGGACGCGGGCGCTATCTCAACGCTCGAGATGACGGACAATTTAGGCGAGCGGTTCGGCTGCGTCCAGGACGTGTTTGGAAACCAGTGGATTATCTCCACTCCGGTAGGCGCTCACTACATCCCCGGATATCAGCGTTCTGTGACGCCGTTCATCTACGCACAGAGCGCGGCCAGATTCATCGATTTTGTGAAGCAGGCGTTCAGCGGTGAGGAACTTCTGAAAGTGGACCTTCCTGAGGGTAAAGTAAAGCACGCTGTGATCCGGATCGGCGATTCTGTCATAGCAACCGGTGATCTCCGCGAAGGATCGATGCCTTCGCTTCCAACGATGCTGTACTTATATGTACCAGACGTGGATACCGTCTATGAT
>QHXA01000097.1 GCA_003222755.1 Acidobacteriota bacterium | reverse complement strand
CTTCAGGATTGCGCGGTGCTCTGCGGCAGGGTGCGAAGGTCATTCTGGTCGGTGAAATGCGTGATCGCGAAACGGTAGAAATCGGCTTGTCAGCCGCGGAAACCGGTCATCTTGTCATGAGCACGCTTCACACCATCAATGCCGGCCAAACGATTAATCGAGTTGTCGGCATGTTCGACCAATCGGAAGAAAGGCAAATCCGTATCCGGCTGGCGGAGACGGTGCGCTGGATCGTGTCGCAACGCCTGTTGCCGAAGGTGGGAGGCGGCCGCATTGCCGCACTTGAAATCATGGGCGCCAACCTCCGCGTCAAAGAAGCCATCGAGCACGGCGAGATGGAGGGCAAAACATTCTATGAAATCATTGAGGCCGCCGGGTCATTCGGATGGAAAACTTTCGATATGGCCGTCCTGGAGCTGTTCGAGGACGGATTGATCACGGAAGACACGGCGCTTCTGTATTGCACGAACAAGGGTGTCGTGACTCGCGGTATCGACAAGATCAAGAAAACAAGAGGCGAATCCACCAGCGGACTTACCGGCCTGTCTCTTGATCGGGAATACGGAAGAAGGAAATGAGCTCACAAGAAAACATCGAATTCTTCGAACTCGGCGACAAGACATCACTGATTTGCGCGGACGCTAACACGGTCGAGGCCGCCAAAGCGACGCTCCGCGAGCTAGGATTCAAGTCCCACATTGCCGAAACGCCGGAGGTCGCAGTCGAGCGAATACGGTACACCACTTACGATTGCATCATGGTGCATGAGAATTTCGCCGGAAGCTCACTCCGCGCGAATGCGGTACTGAATCATTTAGCCACGCTTCCGATGGCGCAGCGCCGCTATTCGTTCGCATGTCTGATTGGGCCTTCATTCAAGACACTTGATGCGATGCAGGCGTTCACGCATAGCGTGCATGTGGTAGTCAATCCCGCGGACCTGTCGAACCTCGGACCTATTTTGAAAAAGGGATTAGCGGAATTCGAGTTACTGTATGGGGCATACAAAGAAACGGTAGAAAGCGTCCTCTAGGTCAGCGGGGAGTCTGATACTTCACCTTATGCTCGAACTTTTTCGTCAGAAATTCGCGCTGAATCAGCGGAATCTCGATATCCACGTCGTAATTTACGGCGACGTTGAGGGAATCGCCAGCCCCGCGGACCACAATCTGTTCACCTTCTAACGGCAAAGACAGTTGCTCGGCCTTTCTAATTAAAAGCTCGCGGACGTCTTTGGCAGACCGCCCCTGATTTCCAGCAAGCTGCACGACGTACTGCAAGTACTCGGCAAATTGGCGGTCATGCGTGGTGACGCGAATATAGTCATAGGAAAGGTAGAAGTAGAAGACCGCAACAAGCACCCACAGTAGCAACGTAACGCGCCTCAGATTCGTTGTGCCGCCCAGGGACATCTAGCCTACCTTTTGATTTTCTAGTGATCGGATGAAATTTAGGACTTCCTCTTGTTTCTCTTTTGAGAGCTTGTGGAGATGGCTGGTAATCTCCGTAATCAGACGATCTTCCCTCGCCCGGCCTATCGAATACCCATTCCGCTTGCCGTTGCCGTTGAGTTTCATGAGCTGTTGAAATGCTTCGTCGATTCCGTCGAGAAAGTCGTTGTCCATAGCCCAGTGCCTTAAGTCTTCATCCGGTAATCATCTTTAGGACACACCCAATACATCCCACCAGGCATTCCCGCGGATTTGATGACGCGAGTGGCGACCATCGGCGTCCTACATTGCGGACACGGCTTGCCCGATTGAATGGCGTCCTTGTCCTTGCCAAGGCTGGACCGCGCGGTCTTACTAAGTTTTGCACCAGATGCCATTAAAGTCAGAACCTCCTAATTAACACAGTGTCAAGAACGTGAATAGTTAATACTATCGAAATCACCAACCTATGGCGAGACCGTCTTTCCGCGGGTCCGAGCCCCCCATGAGGGCGCCTGTCCTAGGATCGATGATGATTCCTTGGTAGCCGCCCCAGGCTTCAATGGCTGACGTCACGTGATGACCGATTCGTGCGAGGCCGGATCGAACGGAAGGGCTGAACGCAGACTCGAGCAGAACTTCCTCACCGGAGTGGCGGAAGCGTGGCGCTTCACCAGCCTCTTGAGCATCCATTCCGAAGTCGATCAAGTTGATCAAAACTTGTACATGGCCCTGGGGCTGGTTATCTCCGCCCATCACTCCGAACGAGAAAAATGGCTTGTTGTTGTTAAGGACCATGGCTGGAATAAGCGTGTGGAACGGACGCTTTCGAGGTGCGACAACATTCGGGTGTGTGGGCTGCAAGTCAAACAATGCACCACGATCGTGCAAGACAATGCCAGTGTCGCCGACGACGAGGCCCGATCCGAAGCTTTCGAACAAGCTGTTGATGAAGGAAACAGCATTTCGGTCTTTATCGACAACCGTGAGATAGACGGTGTCACCGTTCTCTCGAAGGCCGGGGCGAGGATTCGGTATTGCGTGGCTCGTAGAAATCAGCTTTCGGCGCTCTGAGGCGTATTCTTTCGAAATCAAGCGCCCCACAGGAACGCGCACCTTATCCGGATCTGCAATATAGGCATCGCGATCGGCAAAGGCCAGCTTCTTCGCCTCGATCATCAAATGAAGATGCTCGGTGGAGTTATGCCCAAGACTCTGCAGGTCAAAACCCTCGAGCATGTTCAGCATTTCGAGCGCGGTGATTCCCTGGGTTTGGGCGGCGAGCTCGTAAACATCGTATCCGCGGTAGTTGGTCGAAACGGGCTCAATCCACTGCGCGTCGAAGTCGGCGAAATCGGCCAAAGTGAACATGCCATCGTGCTTGCCGGAAAATTCCACGATCTTATTTGCGATCTCGCCTTTGTAAAACACGTCACGGCCGCCTTCCGCAATTTGCCTCAGAGTGCGGGCGAGTCTGGGAAGTCTGACCAAGTCGCCGGGGCGGGGGGCACGTCCATCCAGGAGAAGATCCCGAGCCGCTTCGGGGGTGGCGCGAAGCTTGGCCTCACTCCGCTGCCATTGAGAGGCGATGATGTCCGAGACCGGAAATCCCCGGTCGGCATAATCGATCGCCGCCGCAAGAACCCGGCTCATCGGCAGCTTTCCATATCGCTGGTGGAGTTTGTACCAGCCGGCTACAGCGCCAGGCACGGTAACGGAGTGCATTCCGAATAAGGGAACCTCCGTCATGTTACGACTCTTAAAGAAATCGACTGAAGCTTTGGACCCCGCCCAACCACTGCCATTCAACCCGACGGGCTTGGCATCTTGCTGCATGTAGACCAGCGCGAACATGTCGCCGCCGATGCCCGTGGACATCGGCTCGACAACATTCAAAACAGCGGCTGCGCTGATCGCGGCATCGACAGCGTTGCCACCATCCTGCAACACCCGAAGCGCCGCTGCGGAAGCGAGCGGCTGGCTGGTCGCGACCAAACCATTCATCGCGAGAACGGGCGAGCGGCTACCCTGTACATTGGAGGCGGGGCGATCACCGTGACTCATATGCGTTCTGCAGCTTCTGAAAGTCTTCTGGAGTATCGATATCCACCAGGATGCCCGGCGAGTTCACGGGCACCTGTACTAAACGGCTCGGATCTTTACGTACGACGATATTAGCGCCCTGGGAGGCAGTTAAAGCAAGGATTTCTTGAAGAATACTCGAGCCGAACAGCACGGGATGACCACGGCGGCCCTCGAACGTGGGGAGTATGATGCGATTGGGAGCCAGCCGCCCTATCAATAATCCAATCGTGTTGGAATGCACCACCGGATGGTCCACCAGAAATAGCAACGCGCCGGCTGTCTCCGTGGGTAAGGCGCGAATCCCCGCCTGAAAGGAGGTGATCATTCCCTGCTCGTAATCCGGATTGAAGACCATTCCCGTAGGCGGTGTTACGAAGGGCTCAATCTCTTCCCGGTGATGCCCGACCACAACGACCGTCTGCTGAACCGGCGATTGCCGAATCGCATCGAGGATGTTTTCGAGAAATGTTCTGCCTCGGAACGGGAGAAGCGCTTTCGGACGTCCCATTCTTTCGGATTTGCCGGCAGCTAAGACAATCGCGGAAATCATATGTGACATTTACGCACGCCGGAGGCGTGCCAGTAAATTAGCCGGGGATTAAGCGAGCGGCAGCGAGCGCAACCCCCGGTTATCTGAAACAAGGACCTCCGCCCCTGCCGGGGTGCGATCCTTAGTGCGTATCAATTCCAGGGGTACGCAAAAAACGCGTACCCCTGGCTAATCTCCTCGCACGCCTCCGGCGTGCATGCACGCTCCGCGCTGCGAAAACCGAACTCTAATGTGTCAGGGAATACAGAACAAAATTTATCGCCACCCGATACGCATATCCCGAAAAATAATGGGGGTACAGCGGGTTATCGGCGTGTTCGTAGGCATCACCCAGATCGGTATTGTGATTAATGACAATCATCAGGCGGCCGTGGTCGTCCCACACGCCTTTGCATTCCGGCACAAAGCCATCCTGCTCCCAGGTAATCCCGCCATTGTAGGCGTATGCCAGACTTGGCACCTGGATGATTTTGTCGATGTCATAGAACTGATGGAAGATGGTGTGATCATGCGGGATATCCTTGATTTCCGCCATCGGCAGGATCTTCCTCAGCTGGCGCTCCATTGCCTGCCACTCGAAGCTGCCCCAAAAATCGTCCAGGATCCAAAAGCCACCACGCTCGAGATACTCGCGCATGATCGCAGCGTCATCGTCGGTGAGTACCATCTGTTCAGGCTCACTGGTGTATAGGAACGGATACCGGAAAAGATCCGGATCGTTAATAGCAACCGCCCGCTCGTGGTCGGCGATGTTGAGGTTGGTGAGCCGCTTCAAGCCCTCGATCAAGTGGTGGTCCGCATCCGGGTAATCCGTGTACCAATTTTTGTAATATCCAGGTATTCGTCCGTTGTAAATCAGTCGAGCAAAGACGATCTGGTTGGTGTCTTCTGTCGTCTGTTTGATGTAGCGCGCGTCATCGTAACGGCCGAGGAGTCCCAGTTCCTGCGCGAAGATCGTTCCAACAGCAATGCTGATCAGAAGCGCCGCGCCGAGGATCCAAAAACGTTTCACCAATCCTCCTGCGCTTTCACCGGCGGGCCAAGATACAGGTCCCGCAACGTGTAAAAGAGCGGGATGAGGAACATCAAGAGGAGAAGCAACGCCACGAGCCGAAAAAACGCCTTTCGCCAGATAGAATCCAGCAGGCGCTCCGACTCAAAGGCGACGACTTTCTGATGGGCTTCGCACAAGTCCGTCGGCTCCACGGCTTCGGAAATGCACTGAAACCCGGAATCGAAGGTATGGAGGCAGCGTGGCATGGCTGCTATATTAATGACAACGACCTCACTGCTTCAATGGCGAAAACGCTTATTCGGCACGCGGTGACCGCGGATTTCGACACCTTGTTAGAAATTGATCAAGCCAGTTTTGCCGGTGGCGTTGCGTATGATGCAGCCGAACTCTCCTACTTCATGAATCGCAACGGCGCCGAAACAATCGTTCTCGAAGAAGATAGCGAAATTGTCGCGTTTCTGATTTTCGAGGTGCACCGCACAGGACGATCCGGCACGATTGTGACCCTGGATGTACGACAGACTCATCGCCGAAAGGGCTACGCCACCCAGCTCTTGAATCACGCCGAAGACATCCTGTCGCGTTACGGAGTAGAAACCTATGACCTACAGGTCGATACGAGTAATCGCGCTGCGATTAACTTCTACAAACAACGCGGATTCCGCACCGTGCGCACTCTTCGTCATTATTACGCGAACGGCAATGATGCATTTCTGATGATGAAAGAACTGTGAAGTTCAACTCCGAAATTTACAGTTCTGCCTTCATCCGTGCATACGTCGTTTTCAATTCCTCAGGCAAGACACGGGTCTCACCGATGACGCTCATAAAATTTGCATCACCCGTCCAGCGCGGGACAACGTGTAAATGGAAGTGCTCGCGGATGCCTGCACCGGCGGCAATTCCCAGGTTCATTCCCAGATTAAAACCTTCCGGACGATAGAGCTTTTCCAACGCGGTGATGGTTCTCTGACACAGCTGCATCATTTCCGTTAATTGCTCCGGTTTGGCCGAAGTAATGGCGTCCAGGTGTTCGTACGGCGCGACCATCACATGGCCGGAGGTGTAAGGAAATAAATTGAGGATGATGAAATTGTGAATTCCCCGAAAAACGACCAGCCGTTCCTCGTCGCGGCTTCGATCTTCATCGACGCAAAAGACGCAAGAGGACGGTTTCCTCCCGCCTGACGCCAGATACGCGTAGCGCCACGGGCTCCAGATGAAATCCATATTACGGATTCGTTGGTGCTACCGGAGTCTCGGATGGAGTCGCGGGAGCGACGGTTGTGCCGTCCTCGTTGATCAGATCCTTTAGTTCTTTGCTTGGCTTGAAATACGGAACACGCTTCGCCGGCACTTCCACTTTCTCGCCTGTCTTAGGATTCCGGCCGACGCGCGCATTGCGCTGGCGCACGCGGAAGCTACCGAAGCCGCGGACTTCGAGCTTGTCTCCTGTCTTGAGCGCTTTGATGACGCTATCGAATAACGTATCGACGATCACCTCTGAATCTTTTCGCGTCAGCTCTGTAATCCGGGAAACTTCTTCCACCAGGTCTGCCTTGGTCATGATCTATTCACTCCTCTCGGGTTCAGACCCCTTACTTCCACAAATATTGGAATTTGATCTGCGACTTCATGCTTTGACCATTGAATGGCACGAGCCGCGACAGGTCGCTTGTCAATACATCCAGCAAAGTGACGCGCTGGCGGTTCAGCCGCAGCAGTCGAGGCTTCCCTGAAATGCCGGCCAGCTTCGCCGTGAGTTCCACGGCATCTTGAAAGTTGCCAATTTCGTCAATTAACTTTCGTTCCTTGGCATCCCTGCCTGTAAAGACGCGGCCGTCCGCGATCGAGCGGACTTCCTGCAAATCCAGTTTTCGTCCGGCCGAGACGGCTTCGAGGAATTGTACGTACATATCGTCGATCAGACCTTGAAAATACTTCCGCTCGTTGTCAGTCAAAGGCCGTGATGGTGACCCCGTATCCTTGAACTCACCGGTCTTGAATACAACATCTTTCACCTTCGCCCATTCCAACAAGTCGGCATAGTTTACCCATTCTGCAATCACGCCGATACTGCCAACAATAGTTCCCGGATTCGCGACAATTTTGTTGGCTGCACACGCGACGTAATACGCGCCCGATGCGCCGGTCGACGAGAGATATGCAATGATGGTTTTGTCCTTCTTCTCGCGCAGCCGCTTGATTTCGGCGTAGATCTCCTGGGAAACCGCGACGCCCCCGCCGGGCGAATCGATATTCAGCAAGATGGCTTTGATGGAGTTTGAATCCTCGTAGCGCTTGAGCTGCTCGAGAATCGGACGCGACTCCAGGAGTTCGCCCTGGACATCGACCACCTGAATGCGATCCGAAAATGGGAATTCCGCAGCTTCGTCCGAACCGACCGTTAGAGCAACCGCAATTGCAATGACGGCTAAAAGGATGAAGGCTCCTCCACCGAGGAGGAGCCATATGAGCATGCGATTGCGCATTTCGACAGGTTAGGAATTGTCTTTCGCGTGAAATAGGTCGGCCAAGGTGGCGGTGCCGTCCGCGCTATCGCGATAGGAATCGTATTCCCGCCGCTCCGCGTCTTCGGCAATCGCTCTGTGACTCAAACCTATTTTTCGCTCTGTCGGGCTGAGTTTAATGATCTTGAACTCGTCCTCCTCACCCAGCCTGAAGCGATTCTCGAGATTTTGCCGATCTGCTTCGTCGAGTTCCGAGACATGACACAGCCCCTCAATTCCTTCATCCAACTCAACGAAGACGCCGAACGGGGCGTGACGAACGATGCGGCCACGAACGAGATCACCAAGCCGGTGGTTCGTGAAGAACTGTTCCCAGATATCGGGCTGAAGTTGCTTGATTCCAAGCGAGAGCCGATGGTTTTCAGTATCGATATTCAGAATCACTGCCTCGACGCGTTCACCCTTTTTCAGGACTTCGGACGGGTGTTTGATCCGGCGGGGAGAGATGTCCGATACATGCACCAATCCGTCGATGCCTTCCTCGACTTCGATGAATGCTCCGAAGTCGGTGAGATTCCGAACACGACCGGCGATAACGGAACCGATGGCATACCGCTCCGCCAGCGTGGACCACGGATCCGGCTCTGTCTGTTTCATGCCTAATGAAATCCGCCTGTTCTCCATGTCCACATCGAGTACAACGGCTTCGACGTCCTGTCCAGTCTGAAGCAGCTTTGAAGGATGCTTCACGCGCTTGCTCCAAGACATTTCAGAAACATGGATGAGTCCTTCAACTCCTGCCTCTAATTCCACGAAAGCGCCGTAATCCGTGATATTGACAACCTTCCCCGTAACGCGAGCACCGACGGGATAAACTTGCCGCACCAACGTCCACGGATCCGGTGTGAGTTGCTTGTATCCCAGGGAAACGCGCTCTTTCTCCCGATCATATTTGAGGATCTTGACGGTGATTTCATCGCCGACGTTAAACATCTCCGACGGGTGGTTCACACGGCCCCAGGAAAGGTCCGTCACATGAAGAAGACCATCGATTCCACCGAGATCCACAAAGACACCATAATCGGTGATGTTCTTCACGACGCCGCGAACTTCGGCATCTTCCCTCAACACTTCCAGTGTGAAGGCCTTCTTTCGCTGCTGCTCGGTTTCGAGCACAAGTTTGCGCGAAAGAACAATATTCCCGCGCTTGCGATTGAGCTTAATGACACGACACTCGATTTCTTTACCTTTCAAGGAATCGAGGTTCTTGACTGGGCGAACATCAATTTGCGAGCCAGGAAGGAAAGCACGGACGCCAATATCAACCGAGAGACCGCCTTTGATTCGCTCGATGACGCGGCCGCGAATGATTGTGTTCTCGTTGTAAGCCTTTTCAACTTCTTCCCAAACTCTTACTTTTTCGGCTTTCTCCTTGGAAAGCACAATGTGGCCATCGCCGTCTTCCGTGTCTTCGATCAGCACGTCGACCACATCGCCGACTTTGATTGTCAATTGGCCACCTGCATCAATAAATTGAGTGACCGGAATTACGCCTTCAGATTTGTACCCGATGTCTACGACAACATCCGTGTCCGTGATCTTCAAAACCCTGCCCTTCATCACTTCGCCTTCTGCGAACTTGCGGGCAACATACTGGTCTAGAAGCTTCTCGTAATTCTCTTCCTCCTCTCCTTGTGGAATTCCAAATTGACCGGCGCGTCGTTCCTTCTCTGGGGCACGCTGCGCTGCAGTCAATTTTCCGGGTTCATTAACCATTGTGATCGTTTCCTCCTGGGACTAACTAAGAACTTGGTACGGTAACCAATTTCGCGATCCATTGCAACCGCTGGTCTGGAAGTCGTTGCGGCGTATCGGGGCAGAAGGGCGGGAACACGAGAGTACACAGAATGTCCTTATACTACAGCGGATTAATGGCTGGCAGTACTATAGTCAATGCCTTGCGTGAAATCAAAGGAGAAAAATGTATAATGGTTCGTTACTGGAGGCTTAATGAAACCAAACATCCATCCGAATTACGTCGATGCGGTCGTCAAATGCGCATGCGGTGAGACTTTCAGGACGCGCTCGACGAAACCGGAGATCCACCTTGAAATCTGCTCCAAATGTCATCCCTTTTTCACGGGCAAGCAGAAACTGGTCGACACCGCCGGCCGGGTCGAACGATTTCAGAGAAAATACAAGAAGACTTCTTAAACCGAGGCATACCGAATTGATTTTCAAATACCTAAAGCATTTCCTATTTACCGCAACATCCTGGGCTCTTAGTACCAATGAAGACGACATTCTGGTTGGCGGCCAAGCCGTGATTGAAGGAGTGATGATGCGGTCGCCGAAGGGCTACTCGGTGGCCGTACGGCGGCAGGATGGAACCGTTCGTGTCATGAAAGACGCGCTGCTGGCGCTCGGGCAGAAGTCAAAGATTTTTAAAGCTCCTGTCGTACGTGGAGTCGGCGTTCTGGCGCAAGCGCTCGTCCTCGGGATTCGGGCACTGCGCTTTTCGGCCGAAGAAGCTCTAAGCGAAGAGATCACAAATAAGGACGCCAAAAAGGCGGCGCCGAAAGATCCCGCCCAAGTTTCGTCCTGGCTGATCGCCGGCAATCTTGTGCTGGCGCTCGGTATCAACGTCCTGCTGTTCGTTGCTCTGCCTCTGTTGATGACAAGACTGCTACAGACGCAAATCGGATTTCACAGCTCATTGTTGTTCAACGGAATCGACGGGCTGTTGCGCGTAATGGTGTTTGTCGCGTTCCTGTACTCTGTCTCGTGGATGAAAGACATGAAGCGTGTCTTTGAGTACCATGGCGCTGAACACAAAACGGTTTACAACTTTGAGTCTCGCCAAAGCCTGAATGTAGCAACTGCACAGAAATTTTCGACACTACATCCCCGTTGTGGAACGAGCTTTCTGCTCGTGGTGATGATCGTGAGTATTTTGGTTTTCTCGGTCGTCCACTTTGATACGTTTGCCGGAAAGCTGCTTTCGCGTATCGTGCTGCTTCCGTTAGTCGCAGGAATTTCGTACGAGATCATCCGTTATTCGGCAAAGCATCCGAAC
>QHXA01000666.1 GCA_003222755.1 Acidobacteriota bacterium | reverse complement strand
ATCAGCACTCCGAGCATGCCGGCCGCGAGGAGGACTCCGAAAAAGAAGTCCTGCCGCCACCGCGGCAGAAAGCCGATGCCGAATGTGCGGAACGGTCGATGGTCCATGAATCGGACGGTTAGCCACATTGCGCAGACCGCGGGAACGAATAAGGCGATCTCGTTCAGGGCGAGAACGACAAGCTGGTCTGTCAGTAGATCGCCACTGCGCCGTGCAACAACAAGCGTGAGCGCGAGGCCTGTGGCGACCCAGATCA
>QHXA01000665.1:544-2760 GCA_003222755.1 Acidobacteriota bacterium | reverse complement strand
CGTCTTCTCCGGCACCTTCCGTAGATCCGACATAATCGCGTGCTTCAGCGCGTGGCCGCACTTGCACGTGCGATCAACAGGCAGTTGCTTCACGGTTGATCGGATAAGTTTCTGCGCGTTCTCAGTGTTCCTTTTGAGGTTTTCGATGACCTGAGTAACCGTCACGGCATCGTGTTCTGGGTGCCAGCAATCGTAATCCGTTACGAGTGCGATCGTCGTGTAGCAAATCTCCGCTTCTCGGGCGAGCTTGGCCTCCTGAAGATTTGTCATGCCGATGAGATCGGCTCCGTTCTTTCGATAGGTATTCGATTCGGCAATCGTCGAGAACTGTGGTCCCTCCATGCATACATAGGTTCCACCGCGTTTTATCTGAATGCCTGCGTCTTTGGCTGCCTGTTGAATCACATCGGCCAGTTGCGAGCACACCGGATGCGCGAAGCTGACGTGCACGACAATGCCGTCGCCGAAGAAGGTGGAAACCCGTGCCTTCGTCCGATCGTAAAACTGATCCGGCAAGACAATGTCGAGCGGCCGGAGTTCCTCTTTCAGAGAGCCCACGGCGCTTGCAGAGAGAATCCACTCGACACCAAGTTTCTTGAATCCGTAAATGTTTGCGCGGAAGTTCAACTCTGACGGTGAAATCGTGTGGTTGCGATTGTGTCTGGCAAGAAAAGCCAGCCGCTTTCCTTCGAGTGTTCCGATGCAATAAGCGTCCGATGGTTTCCCAAATGGCGTTTCGATTTCGATATCCTCGACATCCGTGAGGCCCGTCATCTGATACAGTCCGCTTCCCCCAATGATTCCGATTCTGATGTCATTCGCCATGCTGAACCAACTCCAGTAGTACTCCATGTGTCGAAGAAGGATGAATAAACGCGGTCCGTGTGTTGTGGGCGCCCCGTCGAGGAGCGCTGTCCACCAAGCGGACGCCCGCCGCCTTCAGCCGTTCCAGCGCGTTTTCGATATCATCGACATCCAGAGCGATGTGATGAATACCTTCCCCGCGCTTACTCATAAATTTTTCAATCGGCGATTCCGCGCCAGTCGGTTCTAAAAGCTCGATTCGGCTTTCGCCGATATTTAACATTGCAATTCGAACCCCCTGATCCTCAATTTCGTCATAGCCGCTCACCTTCAGCCCCAGCGCGTGTTCGTAAACTTGAGTGGCTTCGGCGAGCGACTTCACCGCGATACCGATATGATCGATTTTCACTTGAACCTCAACTTCCGGATCACTTGATCCACAACTGAATAGGGATCCTGCTGACGGTTTGCAATCTGTTCGACGATTTCGTTGAGCTCTCCGTTGGGAAACACCTGCTGGACTGCCGTCTTCACCAGCTGCTCTTCAAGCAGTGTAATGAGACGTTGTTTCACCGCCTCCTTCTTTTTCTGCAGCCGTGCGGCGGAATTTTGAAAAAACGAATCGTATCGCTGGATAGTGCTCATCAGTTCGTCGATGCCACGGGCATCTGTCGCGACTGTTTTGACGACAGGCGGTTCCCAACCATCCGGGCGGTGGGCCAGTGAAAGCATCGCGAGAACGGCACGTTCCATTTTGTCGACGCCGGGCCGATCACACTTATTGATGACGAAGATGTCACCAATCTCCATGATTCCGGCCTTCAACGCTTGAACGTCATCGCCCATACCGGGAACGAGCACGACAATAGAGACGTCGGCGAGTTTGACAATCTCGATCTCGTCCTGCCCCACCCCCACGGTTTCAACGATGATGGGGTTCTTTCCGGCGGCATCCAGGACGGTTACAACATCGGCGGTAGCAGTGGCGAGACCGCCCAGGTGCCCGCGCGTGGCCATACTGCGGATGTACACACCGGGATCGGTTCCTGGCGTCTGCATGCGAATGCGATCCCCAAGAATCGCGCCGCCGGTGAACGGGCTGGTCGGATCGACGGCGACCACGGCGAGCGTGTGGCCTTGTTTCCGGTACGCCGTGGCGAGCCGGTCCACAAGCGTGCTCTTTCCCGATCCGGGACTGCCGGTGATCCCGATGACCTGCGAGTTTCCAGTACGAGGAAACAGCTGTTGTAACAGCGCCAGACTGTCGGCCGAGCGGTTCTCCACGAGCGTAATCATGCGCGAAAGCGCGCGCGTATCGCCTTTGAAGAAGTTTTCGAGGAGTTGATCGGTCATGTGCTTGGCCGCGTTGTGCAACGCACCGCGGAGCGGTGCTCGGAAATTAGCCAGGGGTA
>QHXA01000665.1:0-433 GCA_003222755.1 Acidobacteriota bacterium | reverse complement strand
TCCCCTCCTTCTCCAAGGAGGGGATTTTCGCTTTCGCGTTAGTGTTCCCCGTATTCAGCACCAAATTATGAAACCCTACGATCTCAATATCTCTCTCGCAATCACCAGCCGCTGGATCTCGCTTGTTCCCTCGCCGATCGTGCAGAGTTTAACGTCTCGATAAAACTTCTCGGCCGGATATTCCTTGATGAAGCCATAGCCGCCATGGACTTGCACGCACTCGTTTGCAACACGGACCGCAACTTCGCCGGCGTACAGCTTGGCCATCGAGGATTGCGCGGTGGTCTGCATGCCTTGGTCTTGCATCCACGCGGCGCGATGCGTCAAGAGTCGCGCGGCCTCGATCTCCGTCGCCATATCGGCGAGTTTGAATTGAATCGCTTGAAACTCAGCGATGGCCTTTCCGAACTGCCTCCGCTGTTTCGCGTAGTGC
>QHXA01000685.1 GCA_003222755.1 Acidobacteriota bacterium | reverse complement strand
ATCGTCAAATGTCGTTCGAAACCAGATCTTAGGATCACATCATTAAACATCATCAGCGCTATACGAACGACATCTGCTTCCGGCGGATCGAGGTTGCCGTTGTAAATCGTGCAAATTGCTGTTTTGCGTTGAAGGCACAATATGCTTTCAATCGCTTCCCGATATGCGAGTTCGAACTGCCCGATCCGCTCTCCAAACAGTGATAGCGCCTCGGTAGTTGATCTGACCGGCATCTTCAACAAATCGCTGTTTAGCAATGCGTCATTCCCACCAATCGAAACCACAATGTGGGAAGCACGGGACGGGACCTGGGTAATCTGACGATTCAGATCGGATGTAGTGCTGCCATCGACTGCGCAAAGCGTGACGTCTGCGGAGCGCGGCAAGAGCTGGCGCAGATGAGTCGCTACGTCAGGTTCACCTCTCGTGTAGGCCCGATTGTCGAGGATTGAGTCTCCCAATAGCGCGATATGCATTTGTTTTTGTCGGCAACAGCTGTCTCGAATCCGGCTAACATATTAGTAAGCTGCGGCCGTCCTGGGGCTTTCTTCGTTGCTATGCCGACCGTGGACGCAGCCTATTCCAAAATGAATGCAGCCTATCCCGAATTCAAGGCCGGTCCGTTGCGACTTGCAAGGTATTGTAACGGCGGGATCATAACCCATGAGAGGCGCGTCGCCAACTGAACAAAAGGGGACCCAGACGCGCGGGCTATCCTGGAGTGGGGAGCTACACAATATCGGCTGGACTTACAACGCCGAGCCGGCCGCGATTGAGAACGTGCGTGTAGATTTGAGTTGGCCGAACATCAGCATGGCCGAGAAGTTCTTGAACCGTGCGGATATCGTAGCCGGTTTCAAGGAACTGAGTCGCGAAGCTGTGGCGGAGTGAGTGGGCCGTTCCATGTTTCGTGATTCCCGCCGCCTGGACTGCTTCCTTGATCGCTTTTTGAATGACCGATTCATCGACGTGGTGGCGGCGCTTCATGCCGGCTTTCCGCTCAAAATACTTGCTGTTTGCCGGAAAGACGAATTGCCAGCCCCACTGAGAAGCCGCGTTCGGATACTTACGAGCAATCGCATCCGGCAGTGACACGCGCCCCGCGCCTTCGCGTAAATCCTTTTCATGAATGCGCTTGGTGTTTTTCAGATGTTCGATCAGATCCTGCTTCGAGCTGGCGGGCAGCATCGTCACTCTGTCTTTTTGGCCCTTGCCACGGCGAACATGTATTTCCATCCTCTCGAAATCCAGATCCTTCACACGGAGGGTCAAGCACTCCAGTAATCGAAGACCGGATCCATACAACAGGAGGGCGACCGGCCGGGGGACGCCATCCATGTGCTTCAAAACCGATTGAACTTCCGCTTTAGTCAGCACAATGGGAGGTTTTTTGGACGCTTCGCCCGAACGAAGGGCTCCATTTTTCCAAGCGGCAATTGGAGCACTTCCCGATACAGGAAAACCAAAGCGTTCAGCGCCTGATTCTGCGTCGAAGCGCTGACACTCTGTTTTTCCGCGAGGTCAGACAGGAACTGCCGCACTTCCGCATCGCCCATCTCGGTGGGATGCCGTTTGTGATGAAAAAACACAAATCGCCGGATCCAACCCACGTATGCTTCTTCGGTGCGGGGACTATAGTGTCGAAGGCGGATGGCGCTTCGGACACGGTCCAGCAGTTTCTGTGGCTTGGGCTCGATCGTTGCATTGCCGCTTTCCATGAGCCCAAGCGCGCAACTCTCGGGCCACTCTACAACTGGTTGAAAGCACGAGACAGCCGCAAGAAGTTTTCTTGGAAATCCGCGATTTTCTTGCGATCTTCGAGCGACTTTTTTCGCGGCTTCGCCCCAGCGATACCGGCAGATCGCGATGTACCTACTTCGCAGGGCCAGGTTCGTTCCACGGCGCCACGCTCTGTTCAGAACGTAGGCAATTCAAGCAGGTTGTAAGACGGGCGGGTTAAACAACCGCGTCACGTATGTGAGATCTTATGTAAACTCGCGCGTCGGAATGGAAGTCCGGACACACGCGCGGCGGTTTCCATCCTCATCGAACCAACTCCTGCAAACGCGCAGAGAGTGTTGGCCGCTTTAGCCATCTTCTTAGGTGCGGATCTTGGCTACACGGTCGACGACCTTATCGACGCGGAAACTTTTATCCAGCTCGGAATAGCCCCAGTCCGAATCGACCTGATGTCTACTCTGAAGGGGTGTCCGAGCTTTGCCGCACTTTGGAAGAACCATGTTGAAGCGCGCTTCGGCAAACTCCCCGCACATTACCTCGGCTTAGATGATTTGATTCGGGCAAAAATGGCTTCGGACCGGAAGCAAGATCGCGCCGATGTTCGAGTATTGAGGCGAGCGCGGGACGCCCAGCGGCATGGGTCATCGCGAAAGCGCACTCGGTAGGCGCTGATAGAATGTTGCCCCATTCGCCGCTCTCTCGTTTCCTGTTAGCGGCTGCAGCATTCGATGCCTTCTCGCACGGCCTGTACCCAGAAGGAATCGGCGGCCTGCAAGCGCGATTCGAGTTCAGCTTCGGTCAGAGGGAAAACATCAGTCGAATAGTCTGAACAGTATTTGAGGAATTCGGCGATACGTTCGCGTATCGGCAGATCCGAAGATTTTAAAACGATGAGCAAGTCCATGTCGCTGCGAGCGCCGAGCTAGCGCGCATGATGTTCAGGTTGCGCTGGCGTGGAATGCCGCTCACCGAATTCACCGTGTTTGTCAACTGGACAGCCGGCAAGACCGGCAAGAAGTAAGCCATCGGAGCCATCCGGGCGAGCTCCCGTCCGTTCCGCCCTGCGTGACATCCTACGCCCATGAAGGAGCGCGACCTCCCTATTAAGTTCTCGCCCGTTCGATCCGAAGAAGGTCCCGACGAGAATGATTTATTTCTGACGATGGAAGAGCGCATTGCCATGGTGTGGCCTTTCACCGTCGATGCCTGGGCTTTCAAAGGAGACCCAGTTGCTGAATCCACACTTCCGCGACATATTGTCCGTATTCTTAGAGGAGGGCGTTGTGTTCCTCGTCGTGGAAGGATATGCGGTCGCCGCGCACGGATTACCAATGGCCACAAAAGGCATTGATCTGGACTGCGGGCTTAAAGAAATGATTGAATCGTTTGCTTGAAGACTGGTTAAACATCGCCGACGTTTTGTTCAGCACACATGGCCAGCATGTCATATACAGAGGTTTCCTGGGAGCGCCTGAGCAACGCAGTTGAAAAAGTTCGTCAACGCCTGCTTCGCGCGGCGCGGGCCCTGGAACAAGCCGGAGTGCCGTATGCAG
>QHXA01000684.1 GCA_003222755.1 Acidobacteriota bacterium | reverse complement strand
GTTGGACGAGCGGGGCTGGCGTGTCAAGTCGACGCTTCTCGAATGAATTCACCGGTGGGATTCAATTGAAATATTCCGGTTCGATCACGCGAACACTGGTCCGGGACGCGGCTGCGCGCCTCACTGTCGACACAACATTGAGAGGCGAGGCGGGAAAGATATTTGAGGTGAATCCAATTCGATTCGCGAAACTGGTGAGTGCAACGTCATTTCGCTGGCGCTCGCTCACTTCGGAAGTACGATTCGGAAATGCCATTGGACAGATCCCGTTCGACGAACGTTTCACCATCGGCCTTGACCGCGATTCCGATCTGTGGCTTCGCGCCCATCGGGCGCCACTGTGTATGGACGTAAGAATACGCCGAATACAGCCAGCGCATTCGTTCTAACGCACTCGGATTTTCAAAAAACTCTTCTGAATGGGGGCTGGATCGCCGTCAGTGCGGGGCCGTTTGCGGATACGGGTAAATCTTCCATTTCCACTGATTGGCTGGTGGATACCGGAATTGAAGTCCGCGTCAACGTTTTTGCCTCGTTTGGCATCAATCTGTCCTTCGGAAAAAGCCTCAAGGACTCCCAACGCAGCCTGTTTGTGAGGCAGGGTTTTTGAATTCCCTTAACCGCGATCACAACTCGCCCGGACAGAAGACATACGTTCGTTCTGCGTCCGAGTCCAAGATTTTATGGGAACAGAAAAACAGCACGTACCCGCGATTGAGCTGTGGGGTTACACGAGCGGGACTGCAAATCTCACGGACGATCATTTCGAACATCTATTGTTTTGCATTGAATGCCAGTCGCTCGTGGATGAATTCATCGACGTTCTCGACCGCCTCCCTCCCATCAATCCCGGCCAAGCCGCGTGACTCACGTATCGTGATTGTTGTATTTTCGTTCTCTAAATCTTGGAGTTTTGAGTAATGAGTTGCGGGTTTTGAGTAAGAAAAAATGTCCCCGTTCCGCAAGACTCATGACTCAAAACTCATAACTCACAACTGCTTGAGCATCAACTCTGAGAGGTTTTTTTCTTAGAGTTGATGCTCAAGCGTCTAAGGCCCAACGGAATGGAATACAAAGAATTCTACGTGGCGCAAAGCACGGTCCTAAAGGGAACGGGCCCTGTGAAGTTCGACTATAGGGACAGGCACAGCAGCCTCGCCGACGTCGACCACACCGACAAAGGACTTCAGGCATAAACGTGCGGACGGCGCTGTTCATCGTCGTCATCATCCTCACGGCAGCGGCATGGCTGCTGACTTATTCCAACTCGCAGCACATGGGACTCATGATGCAGATCGGCGTCCCCATGTCGATTGGCATGGAAGGTTCGGCGAGCTTTGCGAGTTTCGTCGCATTTACAGGAATGTGGCTCGTGATGATGGTGGCGATGATGCTGCCATCGAGCTACCCTACACTGCTTCTGCATCGAACAATCTATCGAAAAAGAAATCCCGCCCGTCCGGGTGGAACCCTCCTTTTCGCTCTGAGTTATTTCGCGGTCTGGACGGCGAGCGCCACGTTCTTCTACGCGGCTTACGTCCTGATTGGGCGATTGCGGGTTGCGATTCCCGGATCAGAATCCATCGTGCTCCGATCCGCAGGTTTGGCTCTCTTGCTGTCGGGCCTCTACCAATGGAGCGGCCTCAAACGCGCTTGCCTAAAACATTGTCAAACCCCGCTGCATTTCGTGACCGAACATTGGCATGACGGACGATCCGGAGCGGTTCGGATGGGCGCAGCTCACGGGATCTACTGCTTCGGATGTTGCTGGGGACTCATGGTGATTCTCTTCGTGATGGGCCTCATGCATCTTGGCTGGATGGCAGCTATCGGCGCGCTCATCCTGTTGGAGAAGATCGTACCGTCCGGCAGATGGATCTCGCACGCGATCGGCGTGCTTTTTGTGGTGCTGGGCGCGATCGTGATGTTGTTCCCGGACGTGCTTTCGCGCCTATCCTCGCAAGTAATACTGCAGGGGCGGTCTTATTGACCGCTTAATCACCGCACCAACAGCGACACCCGCGGAAACACGAATTTCCCGGCCGCGTCATCGACAATGTTCACCTGGCATGTATAGAAGCCCGGTTTGAGTTCGCCCAGCGGCACATCCAGCTCGAACGCAGTTGCCTTTCGTTCCGGCACATTTACCTGGTCCGCTTCTACGAGCCGCGTCTCATACGCTTTGACCGCGCCTTTATAAAATGCAACATTCGTCAAGACTCGAGCCGCCGCCTTTTCTGCGGCGTTCGTAGGTTTCGCCGGATCGTAGACCTCGTAGTAAAAGTACAGATGTTGTCCTGATGAAAACACGTGCGTGACGTTTGGAACGATCTCCGATCCATCGCGCACCAACGGATGATTCTTCTGTTTCGCCGGCTGCTTCTGATTCGACAAAATAATGGAACTGACCTTCACTGGCGCCGCTTTTAAATCAGGCACGTTGACTGCGGCTTCAAATGACCCCATGCGGCCGGTTTGATTTTCCCGCACGACGAACTTCACGGTGTACTTGCCTGGCGGCAAAAGGAACGCGCCATCATATTGAACGTTCTTCCGTTGAACTTCTTGTGAAGTGTTAACGGCGAGCTTGACCGTATCGCGGATGGTGCCGAATGGCCGTTTCGCTTCGTCGCGCATGATGGCGATGAGATCGAGCGTCGCCCGATCTTGTTCGCTGGCGCGCGTGAACGGTATCTGCGAGCCTGGAACCACGACGGAAATCGGCACGAAATACCGGTTATCCGCCATTCGGAAATATCCAGTGGAGACATAAACGGGGAAGTCGCTCGTAGGCACATCCGAGATCAACTGTTCTTGCAGTTGCTGCTCGCGCGATTCCTTTGTTGCATGCTGGAAATCCGCTGCGGCGTAGTAGCCTTTCCGGAAATCCACCTTGGCGTCTTTCAGATCCGGACGATTCACGCGCACTGTGATTCGCCGGTAGCGGCCGTC
Organism: Acidobacteriota bacterium; assembly: GCA_003222755.1. Lineage (GTDB taxonomy): Bacteria > Acidobacteriota > Terriglobia > 20CM-2-55-15 > 20CM-2-55-15 > 20CM-2-55-15. Next base: position 3,763 of record QHXA01000684.1, on the reverse strand, counting down.
CTTTTGGCCATTTGTACTGATATATCCAAGCAGGTAATAAAACGACGTATCTTCGTGCACTTTGGTAAACGCAGGCGCGAAATCGTTGGTGTCGAGGAAGGCTCTCCCGCCGGTGTCGTTCGCAAGCGTGACCAGTGTTTCTTGCGAAGCAAAATTAGTATCGTATTGGCTCAAGACTCCACGGCCCGAATAAACGGAAGTCCCACCGCCACCGCCGCGGCCGCCTGAGCCGCCCCGACCACCGCCTCCGCCGGCCGCGGCGCCGCCGGTCCCCGCACGTCGACGGTATAAAAGGAAAGATTGCCCCGCGTAGCCGCATTGATGGCGGCACGCAGCTGGGTTTGGTTTTCCATGCCCGTTCGCTGCATTCCACCACTGAAGTAGATGACGGACTTCCGTTGTGGCACCACGCTTAGATCATTCGCCAGGTTGACTAACGCTTGGAGCCGGCGGTCCGTGTTGAAGATGTTGTATTCGGTTTCATCTGGCGTGAATCCGGCGGCAGCATCGGTGTTATCGGTCGAATCCGCATTTGTATCCGGTGTGGCGCCGTCGGCGTAACCCTCACCGATGCCCCTGGTGAACCCCGCCATCACGGCTTTCAACACTTCCTCATCTGATGTGAAATCCAAGTCGACTTTCAGGGAGCTGGAAAGCGTGACGACCGATACCAGGTCTGCCGGCGCCATCTGTTTGTCCGCATAATCCAGCGCCGACCTTGCCGCGCGCTCGATCTCTTCCGGCTGCATCGAACTCAAGTCGAAGAACAGCACAATCAGCCGCCGATCCTTAAGCTCGTTGGCCTGTGCAGGAGTCGGCCGGGCCGGAGCGGACGCGCCGGGCGCTGGGTTCAGGTTCCCTAGCAACGGAGCTCTAAGTGACTCCGCCGTCACCACGCTGTCGGTGTTTTCGACATCGAGCGAAATGATTTGTTGCCTCCGCCCATCTTCAAGAATTGTGAAGTCCTCGGCCTTGAGGTCCTTGATGAAATTCTCATTCTTGTCACGTACCGTGACATTCACGAGCACGACTTCAGTGGCCGTTTTCAGCGTGAACTGTCCGCCCGAAGACGACGGCGATATGGAAGTAGAAGGTGTTTGAGAGGACACATTCAGTGGCAGCACCGCGGCGACCAACAAACACAGGACCAGTCTTTTCACGATTGATTGGGTCATCAGAAATTAAACCGCGCGACGAGTTGGATTTTCCTCATCGGTCCTACCGACGTCACTCTTCCAAAAGACGGCGAGTTCACCATCGTGTCGACCGCCCTGAACTGTGGCGTATTCAGGACATTTGTTGCTTGCGCCCGGACGTCGATAGAGCGGCCATCGGCAAATGGGAATGTCTTGTTAATCGACAGACTGCCTACAAAAGTTGCCGGACCGCGAATGGTGTTCCTGCCAACATTTCCAAACTGGCCAGCTGGCGGAAGCGTAAACGCGGCTGTGTTGAACCATTCGGCGACGCCAGGATCGGAAATCTGGACGGGCAGTCCGGTTGCATTGGCGCGGATACTTCCGTTGCTGCCCCGAGCGACGTCCGTGTAACTGCCGAGCACTCGCGCTGTCATCGGCGTGCCTGAGGCGATGTTCCAGCTGCCGTTGACCTGCCAGTCACCGAAGAATGTCTTCCATAGAGATTTTTCAGAGAGAAAGTGTTTGTTCGTGCCAAAAGGCAACTCTAAGTTGTAATCCACATTCAAGCGGTGAGTCTGATCGAAGTTTGAGAGGCCCCGTTCTGCGCGAAGATTGAACGCGTCCTGCGCGACCGTGCCCCCACCGCCTCCGCCGGACACGGTCGACGCATTGTCGATTGATTTCGAGAACTGGTAGGTTCCACCCAAAGAGATTCCGCGCCCCAGCCGCCTGCGCATCCGCACAGAGCCGGAATGCAGTACGGAGTTGGCATCTGATGTTTCCCAATTGAACGGCTGCACGTTCGCGATTCGAAGTCCGGTTGCCGTGCGGTTCGGCGCCTCGATCACATCAAGTCGAGTGCCCTTGGTGCCCGTATAATCGACGTTGAGTTGGAGTCCAAGTTTGCGGATATCCCTCTGTACGTCGAGATTCCATTGTTGCGCGTACCCGATGCGGTAATTGGGATCGATTCCATAGTTGTTCGTGACACTAGTGGTGATTGGCGGAAATCCGTTTTGCAACGTGAGCAGTGCCGCATTGGTGTTCGTTTGTGTCAACGAAAACGGCGGCTGGTTTGCCATCTGCGAAGCAATGACGCCATACCCGGCTCGCACGACAGTGCGATTGTTCATTCTCCACGCAATTCCGATACGCGGCGCCACGTTGTTCCGATCCGGATTGACGAGGCTTCCCGGGAACTGCCCATGGTACGGTCCAACCTCTCCCGGCAACACCGGCACGACTGCCGTGAATCCCGGAGCGACATCCAAATTGACAATCCGGCTGCTGGTCTCGATGTAGGGTGATGCGTAGTCATAACGCAAGCCCAGATTCACCGTGAGATTGCTTCGGAACCGCCAGTCGTCCTGAATGTAGATATCCCATGAACCTCCACGGAAGTTGTAAGTGAGATTCCCGTACTGCAAGGAAGTGGACTGAGGCAGGCCCAGCAGGAAGTCTGCAAAATCGTATCCGGTTCCTTGCACCGGCAACCCTTCAACGACTCCGGCGCTCCGAGCGCCGGTAAACGTGAATGTACCGCGCGAATTCTGGGTGGAATGCGTCTTGGTCCACTGTAGTCGAAAGTCTGCGCCCCAGCGTACGTTGTGGCGGCCCTGATTCCAAATCATGTTATCGGAAATTTGCGCGCTCTGATCACGGCGCAATGACGAGCGGACATCGTTGAGGCTGCTGAAATTCGTGAACAATAGATTCGGAATACCCCAGTCAAACGCGTCGCGCGAAACCCCTGTGATTCCAAGGAGCCCCCCGATGTCCTGTACAAACGCATAGAGGTTGGTAGCCGTTGTCCGGTTCCGGTTGTAATTCACGTTCAGCAGGTTTGTGAATCGGCCCAATGGACGAATGTAGCCAAACGTGGCGTTCACACCGGATGTTTTGCCCGTTCCTCCCACCGTTGGAAACGGATTATTCAGCGCGTTCGCCGAAGAACGAAGCTGCAGGCCGAAGTTGATGTTGCTCCCGCGGCCTCCGCGACGCCCGCCAAAGCCGGGCTGGCCACCAAATCCGCCAAATCCTCCCGCTCCGCGCCCGCCCCCACCACGTCCGCCACGGCCTTGCTGCTGTTGCTGTTTCGGACTACTTAATGTGTGATTGAGTCTCACATTGAAGTCGTTCGAATTGTTCACCGTGGATGCGACGTAGTGAAAATTCTGAACGACACCCGGTGAGTTAGGCACTGGAATGAAACGAAGCAAACCTAACGCGGCAGGATTCATGAGCTCTTGAGGCAAAATGTTGTTCGCGATCGGTGCATGCGTTACCGGGTCGAAAATTTGCACGGGATTTCCGGCACTCACGCCATTACGAATCTTTGATTGTGAGAAATCTCCGCTACGTTCTGCCAGTGTTGGAACAGTCGAAAAAGCATCGTAGGGATTACGAGCCCGCGTGCCATTGAACGTCACGGTGTAGTTCGTCGTCGTCGACTTCACGAGCTTCGGTATGACCAGCGGTCCGCCTAGAGAAGCCGAAAAGCGGTTTTGCATGTATTCGGGTTTTGTGATCGGCTGCCCGGTCAATGAATACGGCGCAGCATCCAGCGCCGAGTCCGCCAGTGTGTAGGAAAGGTTTCCACGCGGTGCCGTCCCTCCAAATCCACG
>QHXA01000648.1 GCA_003222755.1 Acidobacteriota bacterium | reverse complement strand
CAGTTGATCACGACCGTAAGCTTTGACCTCTCGTCCGTGAGAGCCTCAGTCCCGTCGAGTCAATCGGTGCTGGAATGGTACGATGGTCAGGTGAGTGAGATCGTGTACCTCGACATCTGTTGCTTCAAACGGCCGTTCGATGACGCTGGAAAGAGTGCGGCGCGAGGCCGAAGCCGTAGCCGCCGTCCTGGATGCGACAGCGAGTGGCAAGATCCAGCTCGTGCGCTCGCCCGCGCACGATTTCGAGAACGAGCGGAATCCGCGTGAAGACCGGAAGCTGGCCACCCTTCTGTGGCTGCAGGCGGCGGCCCTCCGTGTACCGGCCGGTCCGGCAGCCGCTGACCGCGCCCGCGCGCTCGCGGGTCTTGGCTTCGCGCCTCTCGATGCGTTGCATCTTGCATTTGCCGAGCAGGCCGAGGCGAAATGGTTCTTGACGACGGACGACCGGTTGCTGAACCGTGCGCGAACTCACCGCGGCCGCTTCTGAGCGAAGGAGACAAAGAATGAGTGGTGCATACCCACAATCGTTATATGAGATCCGAATGGAAGGGTGGAAAGCTCTAACTGAGCGGCTCGGACCGGCCGGAGCCATGCGCTTCATGATGCAGTACGATCCCGGCCACGGCGACTACTCGAAGGAACGCCACGAAATCTTCGCCGGAGTGACAATCGAAGAGCTTCTAGAATTCATTGGTCCGGGCGAACCCGAGCCGCCCGAAGCGGATCGTAGATGAGTGTCGCTAACGCGTCCCCTCTGGAATCGCTCCACCCTGATTGCCCGAGCATGTTTGTCGGCTTTGCTGTAAGTCCGCTGCCGAAAGTGAGCCGGCGCGGGGATGCGGCCCCGCTCCAGTCGTAGATCCAGATGTTCTGGCCCGTAGCATCTTCTAGCGCCACCGCTAATTGCTTTCCGTCTGGGGCTACGCGTGGCTGGTTATACAGACCGGGTGGAAGCTGGATGGGACTCCGCTTGCCGCTGCGGTCGACCATCGCAAGAACGCGGCTTCCGGATATTTGTTCTGAACTTTCTGCACGAATTGGGTCCCAGCCTGTTTCGGAATCGACGCTATGTCGCGTGTAGTCGTCGGTGCGATTTACTGTCACGTGCGTGCCGTATGTGTGTCCAAGCGAGTATGGGACCACTTAAACTGGAAATGACCAATCGTCACGATGGAGATGTGTTTCATGACCGAAGTTAATCCTCTCGCTGCGACTGCCCCTGGTGATTCGGATGATCAAGAGTTGGTTGAACAGGTGCAGAACGGGCAGCGGGAAGCTCTGGAGATTTTGATAACCCGGCATCAACACTGGATCTACAACATCGTGCTGCGGATGGTGTACCACCCACAGGACGCGGAGGACGCGACGCAGGAAATACTGATAAAGCTGATCACACGCTTGTCGACCTTCGAACAACGAAGTAGCTTTCGAACATGGCTGTACCGCATCGTCGTAAATCATGTTTTGAACATGAAGCGCGGACGGGTTGAAGAAGCGGGCTGGACTTTTGCCAAATATGGCGCCGGTCTCAACAGCGCTCCGGATGAGGAACTCCCGGATCCGAAATCCGTTCCTGCCGATCTAAAGATGCTTGTGGACGAAGCGAGGATCGGTTGCACGTCGGGAATGCTGTTGTGTCTCAATCGTGAACAGCGGCTGATTTATGTCCTCGGCGAAATCTTCGGCGTCACGGATAACGTCGGTGCCGAACTGCTCGAGATCAGCCGCGACAACTTCCGCCAGAAACTCTCGCGCGCGCGGCGCGACCTGCACAACTTCATGCAGAATCAGTGCGGGTTGATCAACAAAGCTAATCCGTGCCGGTGCGCCAGGAAGACTCGGGCATTCATGCGAGCGGGCTACATCGACCCTGCAAATTTGCTTTTTGCGAAAGAGCACGTCACGCGTATTCGCGACATTGCCGCGAAGAGACACGACGATATCCTCTCTCTCGATGTGGCGTATGCCGAGATCCATCGTGATCATCCCTTTCACGATGCGCCGGACTTCATTGGCTCATTGCGACGCCTCCTGGAACAGCCGGACTTCAAATCAATCCTGGAGTTGAACTGATGCAAGAAGTGACAGAACAGATCATCAACATGGAACGCGCCGCTCTGGACCGCTGGGGTAAAGGCGATCCGGGAGGGTATCTGGAAATCACGGCGCCCGACGTCAGCTATTTTGATCCGTTTACCAAACAGAGGATCGACGGCTTGGGCGCGTTCAAGCAGTATCTGGCTCCGATCACAGGCAAGATCCACATTGATCGTTACGACATGATCAACCCTCAGGTTCAGCAATACGGTGATACCGCGATCCTTACGTTCAACCTTGTGGACATTGCCCGGGAACCGGATTCCGGCAAAACAGTGACGCTTCGTTGGAATAGCACCGAGATCTATCGCCGGATCGATGGAACGTGGAAGATCGTGCATTCGCATTGGTCGTACACGAATTCGGGAACTTGAGAGCATCTGTAAGGGAGGCCAGGCTTACGCATTGCAATTCCCTTAGCCTGCGCGTACTCGGGGATATCCGCGGCTCACTTTTCAGGTCTCAGCTTCATCAGTCCGCTCGGATGGGCGAGCGCAATCATGTTCGTCATTGGCTGGCCCGACATCCCTGTCAGCGCTCGGTGCGGAAGCGTGGTGGGCGCCGTTAATTCCAGCCGTTATCGTCGTGTTGTTCTTTCGGTGGCTAGAAAGCGGGTCCGCCCGGCGAACCGCCTGTGGAATAACTCCTTTCGCCACTCAGAGCACTTTGAGGTCGGGCCAATCCAATGCATAGCCGAGAGCACGTTTGATTT
>QHXA01000647.1 GCA_003222755.1 Acidobacteriota bacterium | reverse complement strand
TCTCGGTCCGGAGCAACGGAGCATCGGCCGTGACATTGACTTCCTCTGTATTCGCGCCCACCTCGAGAGTGATATCGATACGAAGCGTTTGCGCCACAAGCACCGTTACACCCTGACGTACGAATCTTTTGAAACCCGGCAACTCCGCGGATACCTCATAGACGCCAGCCGGCAAGAGTGTCAGCGTGTAATTGCCAGTCTCCGTCGTCACGGTTTCGTACCGCGATGACGTTTGGACGTTGGTGGCGACTACGTTTACGCCGGGGATCACCGCCAAAGTGGAGTCGGTTACTGTGCCTGTAATCGTGCCGCGATCCGCCTGAGAAAAGGCGATAGCAACCGAGAACAGGAACGAAATAATCAGGAATGTTTGGCGCATCAGACATCCTCCCCAAATGGGATTCGGAGATATTAGAGTCAATCTCCCCAACACACAATGAATGGTTATCGGGGATCGATGTAGGTCAAATTCAGCAATGGTATGCCATACTCAGCCATGGTTAACCGCTCAAGCAGAAAACGCCCTCGTAATCGAGCTGCTGTTGCCCTGGGACGCTTGGGTGGCTTAAAAGGCGGTAAGAAGGCGCGCGCGGCCAAGTTATCCGCGCAGGAGCGGAGCGAAATCGCGAGAAAGGGTGCGATTCAGAGATGATCGAAAGAAAACGCGGCGTGCTCCTACCGACTTTGAAATCCACAAACAGAAGTTTCAAAAAATTGCGTGATTCGCCACTGTCCGCTAAGCTTCGCAGTCGGTCAGCCCCGGAGGTGACGGCACATTGGACCAGCCTGGTCGTCGCTGTCGTTTCGTTGTTGGGATTTGACTTCGCTAAATTCCTGTCGGAAACTATTCTCGAGCGGTGACGACTCGTCCAAGTACCGGGTCTGAGATCATTGTCCCCCGGGGCGTCAGGACAAAGTTCCATTGGAACTTCCTAATCCTGTATTCAGGAGCGCCGATCTCTTTGTCGCACCGCTCATTTCTTCCGCCTCTTTCTGGTGCACTTTCGCCGCCCAATCGACCTTAGTTCCGGTGTAGGCTGCCTAACCACTCAGCGTTCAGTCGCAAGCGCGCGAAGTCGATATCCTTCACCCGGAGTGTTGGCCTGCAGAACTTCGCTGATCCGTCTTCGACTTCTTGGGTTTGATCTTTGCCTGTCTCTTGGCAAGCTGAGCAAGCATACGGAGCGCCTCATTAACTGCCTGCGAATCCGGAAAAACTCCTGCCACATCCGGGTCAAGGAGCACCACGTTCGTGCCCTTCATGTATTCCTTATAGAATTTGCCGCGCACTCCGCCGCTGAAGTCATACTCTGGACGCATGTCATCCGCAGGTCTCGTATTAGCCTTCCGATTCATACTGCCTTCTTTCGTTCTTTGTCGCGCGTCGAGCACTGATGATCCGGATAACGCCCTCCTCATAAGTGTGCGCGACAACGAGGAGCATGACCTGGTGAATGTCGTAGTATTCAGTCATTTTCGTGTTCGCGCTGTATGGCACACCATTGTTGCGCAGGTATCCTGGACGCAAGCTGGACGTGACGGTCACGTCGGCCTGATCGCATAGCCGGCCGTGGCCCGGAATGACCATCGTACCGGCTTCCTGCATCGCATGCGGACGGCGAGCGCAATAATGTGGTTCAACGCCTGGATCTCGCCTGAATGCTTCCACCCCGCTTCAGGTCGATGACGGGATAACCCGTGGTGAGAAAAACATCGCCGGCGCTGATCACGTTCGAGCCACGGAAGAACACGATGCTATCTCCGTCTGTGTGGGCTCCACTCTCGGAACGCATCTCGATAGGTTCTCCGTTGAACTCGAAAACTTTTCGATCGGTGAACGTAAGCGTGGGCGTGGCGCCGGGAGGAACATCGGCTCCAGGCCCGGTCATCCGAAAGATTGAATCGCACACGAATCTGCGCCGAAACCGATGCCGCCGATACGACAATAATGGCAACAAGCAGCAACGCCTCCCAAGCGGAGTCATGCGATCCTCCAAGTTTGCGAGCTATGCTATCAGCGGCGGCAAGGCGTGCTCTTAAAACGTGCGGTAATTGGTGAACTGTAATTCCAACCCGAAATCCGATGCGCGTAGCAGCTGAATCACTTCTTGAAGCAGGTCCCTGCTCTTGCCGCTGACCCGCACGAAATCCCCTTGAATCGAGGCCTGCACTTTGATCTTGCTGTCCTTGATCTTCTTTACAATCTCCCGCGATTTCTCAATGGGAATACCGGATTGAACCGTGATCTCCTGCCGGACAGTTGAGCCGGCGGCGGGAATGATTGGACCATACGAGAAGTTCTTCAGCGGGACTTTGCGCTTTGCGAGCTTTTGTTGGAGGACTTCCACGACGGCCTTCAGTTTGAAATCGTCGACGCTCTGAAGCACGATCTTCTTGTCTTTCTCGTTCAAATCGATTTGGGATTTGGAATCCTTCAAGTCAAACAGGGGTACGCGTTTTTTGCGTACCCCTGGAATACTTTGACAACTCTGGAATCCGCACCCTAAAAGGGTGTCGCGGACTCCTCGCACCCTGCCGGGGTGCGATTCTTGGTGCGTCTCAATACCAGGGGTACGCAAAAAACGCGTACCCCTGGCTAATCTCCTCGCACCGCTCCGCGGCGCTTGGGCGGTCATAGACCGCTCCTACAGTTACAATGGAAGAATGAAGCTCGGAGCGTTGCTGCGATTGCGCTGCCCCATCTGCGGCAAAGGCAAATTGTTTCACGGCTATTTCGATAGTCCGGTGCGCTGTCCGAGCTGCGGATATTTCTTCATGCGGGAAAGCGGGTATTTTCTTCCCCACGTGGCGATCGGCTATGCTTTCACGGTTCTCGCCGCTCTGGGCTCATGGCCGGTCCTTTATTATGTCGTGGGCATCCGAAGCGCCGCGGTGACTCTGAGCATCATGGTCGCGGTTGCGCTTATCTTTGGTGTGTGGTTTGTCCGATATTCCAAGGTGCTTTGGCTCGCCCTCGACCTCACTTTGAATCCACCTCAGGCAGAAGATTTTGAACCCAGAGGACGGCGGGAATGATAGGATGCCTGCACTTCCCGTGGCATATCGATGGGTCATTCTCATTTTCGGCATGCTGGCGTATACGACCAGCTACTTCGCGCGGTCGAACTACACCGGCATTGCCAAATTTGTAACGGCGGATTTCGGCCTCGATAAAGGAGCGCTCGGGCTCCTTGGCTCGAGCTTTCTGTACGCTTATGCGTTAGCTCAATTGCCGTGGGGCGTGGCTTCGGATCGGTGGGGTAGCCGCAAGGCCGTCGGCGTGGGCGTCTTTCTCACCGGGGTTACACTCTGGGGATTCGCGACCAGCACGAGCTTCAATCAACTGGTATTTTGGCGCGTCACCAATGGCATCGCGGCAGCGTCCGTTTACGTGGTTATGGCCGGAGCTCTCGCGAGATGGTTTGCGCCGAAGGAGCGAGGATTCTGCCAGAGTGTGTTCGCGGGTGTTGGAGGAAGCGCGGGTGAAGGAACCGCCAATCTGATTCTTCCCTGGCTGGCCGTGTATATTGCCTCTGGGTGGCGGCAATCGACGGAAATTGTCGCTGCCATAATCGTCGCGGCGGCATTCGCTTGTGTCGTGTTTCTCCGGTCGGCTCCTCCAGGACAGCCAGCAACTGAGCGCAAACCGTTTGATTGGGCGATCGTCAAGGACGTTCAGCTTTGGGCGTTCACTCTGGTGTATTGCGGCTCTATCATTTCACTGAGAATCCTTCCGCCGTGGCTGCCTGTCTATGCCGCAGACATCTACCTCAGTAAAGGGATGCCGTTAGGGAAAGCGGTAGTGGCGGGCGGCGCTTTGAGTACGTTGTACTTGCTTGGACGGCTTGTTGGTGTGCCGGTGGTCGGTTTCATTTCCGATCGCGTGCTGGTTCGCGGGATTTCAAGAAGTTCGCTCGCGATCGGCTTGCTCCTATTATCTGCCGCTCTCTTTCAGATCATGCCGTTAGGTATTCGTTCGACGGCAGTGCTGGGCGTTATTGCTTTTTTGATGGGCATCTCCATCAACTCGTACCCCCTCGTCACTACGGCCGTGTCCGAGACATTCGGCTCGCAGCGCACATCTTCCGTTATGGGGTTCCTGAACACCTTCGCGCAGCTCTCCGGCGCAACCGCGCTATTGATCAGCGGCTATTTGGGAATTGCATTGAGCTCAGTTCCCGGAAACACTCTGGAGGAGTATCGGGGCATTTGGCTAGTCGGAATTATTGGATGCGTCGGCGCTGCGGCGACAGGGATTTTATTATCAAGGGCTATTTCTCTCCGCCAGCGTGCTGTTCAGCAGTCAAGTATGTAGTCGCGCGGCTTTAGCCCGCGTTCGATCAGCGCAGCGACAGGTCGAAACGCGGGCTAAAGCCGCGCGACTACATACTAATCGACGATTTTTCGGCAAAAGCGGAAGCTAAATCCTACCTTCAACAGGCGACGATGCCGTCGCGTACAGCTTCCGCTGGATTCGGCCGGATTTAAACGCCAGGCGGCCCGCCCTGACGGCGTGATTCATCGCTTCGGCCATTGACCCGGGATCTTTGGCGCCTGCGATCGCGGTATTCATAAGAACACCATCGGCGCCAAGCTCCATGGCAATCGTAGCATCGGACGCAGTGCCCACTCCCGCATCGACAATCAGCGGCACGTTTGTAATCATTTCCCGCAGAATCCGGATGCCCGTCAGATTTTGAATTCCCATGCCCGAACCGATCGGCGCGCCCAGCGGCATGATTGCGGCGGCGCCGGCGTCAATCAGCTTTCGCGCAACGACGAGATCGTCATTCGTGTAGGGCAGAACGACGAATCCCTCTTTAACCAGAATCTTTGTGGCTTCAATGAGGGCAGCCGTGTCGGGAAAGAGCGTTCTCTCATCGCCAATCACTTCCAGCTTCACCCAATTCGAGAGACCGGCCTCGCGTCCAAGCCGAGCAGTCCGCACGGCATCATCGACGTTGTAGCAAGCAGCCGTGTTCGGCAGGATCATGATCTTCTGTCGATCGATGAAGTCGAGCAGCGATTGCCCCTTCGGCGCCTTCAGATCGATCCGACGAACAGCAACGGTGACCATATCGGTTCCGGAACGACGGTGAGCCTCGGCCATCACTTCATTGCTCGAATACTTGCCTGTACCCACGATCAGCCGCGACTTAAACGTCCTGCCGGCAATTACAAATGGATCGTCATTGCCTGAGCCACCGCCCACAAAGTGTACGACTTCGAGTTCATCACCGTGGTTCACAGCCACTGTCTCCCACTGAAGTTTTGGCACGATCGAGCGGTTGCGTTCGACCGCCACGCGATCTTTCGGCAAATTGAAATGTTCCAGAAGCGGCAGCTCGCGGCTTTCGCCGTTCAGTCGAATTTCGATTTTCATAGAGACCGGATGTTAGCACATTGACAGTGCGTCGGACGGGTCACTATAGTCATAAATTTGTGCTGCTAGCGGGAGAGTACACATGCTGCAGAGCTGGGCTCCGGTCGGCATCTTCTTTGTTTTAGTCACCGGCTTCGGCATTGTTTCTTTGATCATGTCGTACGTGTTCGGCGTCAAGAACCCGAACCCGACGAAGCTCTCCCCTTACGAATGCGGCATGAATCCTATTGGCAACGCCCGAGAGCGGTTCTCCGTGAAATTCTATCTTGTGGCGATGCTGTTCTTGCTATTCGACATCGAAGCCGTCTTCCTGTTCCCCTGGGCCGTGGTGTACCGCGACCTGAAACCGTTTGGATTTGTGGAAATGCTTTTGTTCATTCTGGCGATTCTGGCGGGCTATATCTACGTGTGGAAGAAAGGCGCCCTCG
>QHXA01000016.1:17667-18112 GCA_003222755.1 Acidobacteriota bacterium | reverse complement strand
TTGTGGTTTTTCACTTCGGGCCGTTTGTTCACGGTCAATAAACCGATCGCAAATGCGTTCTGGATTCCACAAGACAGGACCTACGCCGATTGTGTCAATGCCGTCGTCGCTTGCAAACAGGCGGTTGATGACCAGTCGATCAATAGCGTACTGTTCCGTCTGACCTGGCAGGTGAGTCCGCGAAACAAGTTTTCCGCTTACATGGACCGGCTGTTCAAGTCGCGCGATCGCGATGTTTCTCCAGGCGACGATCCGGCGACTTCCGGCTTCCGCTGGAATTCGCCAATCTACGTGACGAACACGATCAAGTGGACATCGACCATTACGAACCGGCTGCTGATTGAAGGCGGCTATTCCAGCAATCTCGAGCGGTACAACAATCTGTACGAGCCAGGAGTCAGAAAACCATATGGATCACCGGAGTGGTATGCCGGGGCACGGCATG
>QHXA01000016.1:6362-17581 GCA_003222755.1 Acidobacteriota bacterium | reverse complement strand
CGTATGTCGCCGGCGGCCATAATATCAAGTTCGGTTTTCAGGATTCGTGGGGCCCATTCAGGCGGACCGCATATGCGAACGCGGATCTCTACCAAAATTACTTGAATGGCATGCCTTCCACAGTCACGCTTCTGGCAACGCCCGCACACTGGCAGGAACGGCTCAATGCAAATTTAGGCGTGTACGGTCAGGATGCGTGGACGATCAAACGGATGACCATCACGTACGGTCTGCGGTGGGAATATGTCAGCGAAAAGATCGTTGGTCAGGCTGCGCAAACCGGACGTTTCGCCAACATCCCAGGGTTCGAAGATATTCGACTGCCGATCTGGCGGTCGCTCTCTCCGCGAACCGGTATCGTCTATGATGTCTTCGGCAATAGAAAGACTGCCCTCCGGTTCGGCTTCAACCGGTTCGAACTGGCTGCTACCACGACAATCGCCGAACTCTACGATCCGGCGAACGTCGCGACTGTGCAGGCGACTGGGGCCTGGACCGATCTTAACCAAGATGACATCGCCCAGGGTTCGCCCGGTTGTGTGTATCGGACACCCGGCTGCGAAATCAACTTCGCCAACGTGCCTACGAATTTCGGCACGGTCTCACTCTCGAAATTCGACTCGAAGCTCAAGCGACCGTACACCCTTTCGTATAACCTTGGCGTGTCGCACGAGTTGTTCCCCGGAGTAGCTGTGACCGCGGAATACTTCCATGGCGCCCTCAAGAATATTCTTGAGCGCAACAACACCCTGCGGCCCGGCACACTGACGGGACCTGCCGCGGTGGACAACCCGAACTACAGACCGGTGACTGTGTTCAGCCCCATCGATGGTAAAGCAATCACGATATATGACCCGATTTCTCCGGCCGTTCAGCAAGCGGTCGCTAACGTGGACACGAATGATCCGAAGTTGACCCAGATTTACAACGGATTTGAATTCAACTTCAATGCGAAGCTGCCGCGTGGCGGGAGAGTTTTCGGTGGCTCGGCGACGGATCGCGCGATCGCGAATTCGTGCAGCGCGGCCGTAACAAACCCGAACATTCTGTTGAATTGCGATCAATCCAAGAGCGGAATTCCGTGGCGCACCCAATTCAAGCTCGTCGGGACCTATCCGCTGCCATGGTTCGGCGTGCAGCTAAGCGGCTCGCTGCAGGCTTTGCCGGGATACGTACTGGGGACCTCGGCGTTGACGCAGGGCAGTGTGGCGGGACCGAACTTGACCACTCCCAACGGAGCAAGCACGGTGTATACGGTCACACCGACCACTCGCTACACCACATGTCCCGGCAATTCCGCTTCTGCTGGATGTACGATCGGAGCCCTGGTGATTCCCGGAATGAATCAGGCCTCGCTGAATGTGCCGTTGATTCCTCCGGGCACGGAACTGACGCCGCGCATCAATCAGGTCGATTTCAGCGTGGCCAAACGATTTAATTTTGAGCGAATCCGCTTCGAGCCCAAAATCGATCTCTTCAATGCATTCAACTCCAGCGATTACTACACGGTTCGAACATTGGTCTATAGCACGGCGCCTGGTGCGACGTACAAACAGCCGGGCAGCATCCTGCAGGGCCGCATCCTCCGGCTGGCCGCAGTGCTGAATTGGTGACGCGATCGGGATCATTTTGCGCACGGGAGGCGGGCAACTCAAGTTGCCGATTTTGCGCACGCCGGAGGCGTGTCAGGAAATTAGCCGGGGGTTAAGCGAGCGGGAGCGAGCACAACCCCCGGTTGTCTGAAACCAAGGGACATCCGCACCCTGAAAGGGTGTCGAGGACTCCTCGCACCCCTGCCGGGTGCGATCCTTGATGTAGCGCAATACCAGGGGTACGCCAAAAAACGCGTACCCCTGGCTAATTTCCTAGCACCGCTCCGCGGTGCGCTAGTAAGTAAATTAGCCGGGAGTACGTCTTTTGTGTACGCGTACTCCCGGGATAACAAGCTCGACGAGAGTTGAGCCCCGGTCGGGTAGATCGCGGAACGAGATCACAGAAGGATGCTTTTCCAAAATCGATCGAACGATCTCGCGCTGCACACCGATGCCACGGCCGTGGATAATCCGGACCTCGCGGAATCCGCGCTGCACGGCCTGATAGAGATATTCCTCCACAACCATTCGGATGTCACGGGGCTGGAACGTGTGCAGGTCGATGGAGTCTTCGATCGGAACCTCGTGCATTCGATAAAGTATAATCGTCAACTATGAAATTTTTCGTCCGCACATACGGGTGCCAGATGAACGTGGCGGACTCCAATGAAATGTCACGGCATCTGAAGGCGCGCGGCCTGGTCGAGACGCAGGATCCAGACGAGGCATCTGTAATCCTGGTCAATACTTGCACGGTCCGCCAGCATGCCGAAGACCGCGCATTCTCGGAAATCGGCCGGCTCAGGCGTTGGAAGGCCAAGCGGGCGGGCCGGAAGGTTGTCGTGACCGGATGTGCGGCGGAGCGAACGAAGGAATATCTCCAGGATCGCTTTCCCTTTCTGGATCTGATCGCAGGAGCGAAGTCTATCGAGAATTTCGGGCACATGGCCGACCAGTTACTCGATCGCCGCGAAACGGATGAAGAACTCGATTATGCCGTTCCATCCATCGACGACAAAGTGGCCGCCTTCGTCACGATCATGCGTGGCTGTAACTATTCCTGCACGTACTGCATCGTGCCATACGTGCGAGGGCGCGAGATCTATCATTCGACAGAACAAATCCTCGGCGAGGTCCGCGACCGCGTAAGTGAAGGGGCTCGCGAGATCACTTTGCTTGGCCAAACGGTAAATTCCTATCGTCACAATCAATATCGCTTCGGGGATTTGCTTCGAGCTGTCGCCGCGTCGGAGGGCGTCGATCGGGTACGATTCATCAGCCCGCACCCGTATTACATGACCGATCGTGTGATTGAGGTTATGGCCACGGTGCCGCAGGTTTGCGAATCGCTCCATCTGCCGGTTCAGTCCGGGTCCAATACCATGTTGAAAGCGATGGCGCGCAACTACACACGCGAGCAGTACCTGGCGCGTGTTGAAAATATGCGGCAGGCCATATGGGGCATGACGCTGAGCACCGATATCATCGTGGGATTTCCCGGCGAGACAGAAGACGATTTCCGGCAAACTCTCTCCCTGATCGAGCAGGTTCAATTCGATTGGGGATTCATCTTCAAGTACTCGACACGCGAAGGCACGCCTGCGGCGCATCTTGAATGTCATCCGGAAGCATTGATCGAAGAGCGGCACCAGCGCTGTCTCGAATTGGTTGATCGCATTGCGCTGGCGAAACGATCAAAACTCGTGGGCACAATCCACGAGGTTCTGGTGGAACAAGACAATTTCGGTAGAACACGCACAAATTACAAAGTCCGTATCAACGGCGGCGAAGCGCAAGCCCGGCAGGGCGCCGGCTTGAACGGCGAAGCGCAAGCCCGGCAGGGCGCAGCCTCAAGTAATATCGCGCCTGGGGAAATCGTCCGCGTGCGCATCACCAACGCGCAGCGCGCGACACTAGAGGGAGAACTGGAAAATGGCAACATTACTTTCGAGAATTTTCGGTAAGAAGACGACGTCCGCACCGAGTCCAATCAATGACGAACTTGATATCAGTGCGCTGAAGCCGCTCATGGAACCTAAAGCCCCTGTGAGCACAGATCCGAAAGACTTGTCCGGCGCGTGGACCATGCAACAGGTCACGACTGTTTTTCCGTCGGCCCAGCGGGCACTGTTTCAAAAGTATCACGTCGGCGGCTGCAGCAGTTGCGGGTTTCAGCCGGCGGACACACTTGCGACCGTCGCGATCAATCATGGCCTCGACGTCAATGAAGTGGTCGAACACATCCAAAGGAGCCAGGAAATAGAAAAGGATTTGGAGATCACACCACGCGAAACGGCGGAACTGTTAAAGGAGGGCACGATCAAATTGCTCGATGTCCGGACGCCGGAGGAGTACGCGATCGCGAGCGTGCGGGGAAGCATGCTTGCCGATCAGAGCCTCGCGCAAGAGATTCTGCAAACCTGGCCCAAGGACACGGCGATCGTCACGATTTGCCATCACGGAATCAGGAGTCTCGATGCGGCCGCCTACCTGCGAGGACATGGATTCGCCAATGTCAAGAGCATGTCAGGAGGCATTGACGGTTGGTCGTTGCAGATTGATGCATCGGTTCCACGCTATTAAAGCAGGGCATCAACATACTTGACGCATCCTGCACTCGGGTTCAGACGAAATTTGAAATTGGACGAATCCTGCATCTCAGATCCGAAATCCGAAATCTCTGATTGGACTGGTCCCGACCAAGCCGACGCTCAGAGAGTTCAATTTGCCGTTTCGGATTTCGGATCTGAGATGCAGGATTTGTCCAATTTCGAAATGTCTTCGCTTGATTGGATGCGTCAAGTATGTTGATGCCTCATATCTCTATTTCCAGCAGGTCTCTCCCGACAGTAATCTTCTCGAACACTTCCCGCGCCTCGTCCCCAATCTGCGCAATCTGCCGCCCGTCATAGCGTGAGCTGAAATGCGTTGCGATCAGGTTCGCCGCGCCGGCTTCTTTCGCTACACGCGCCGCGTCTGCCATGGTGGAGTGCTTTCGGTCGCGAGCCAGTTCGATGGCATCAGGGCCGAAAGTGGTTTCGTGGACCAGGGCCGTGCACTTATCCGCCAGTTGAATCGATCGTTCTGAAAACTGTGTGTCGAGGCAGTACACGACGGACTTACCTTCCCGTGGCATGCCTAGGACCATGTCCGGCGTGATGGTGCGCCCGTCGGGGAGCATAATCTTTTCCCCGTGCTGAAGCTTTCCGTAAAGTGGGCCGCGGGGGATGCCGAGTTCACGGGCTTTATCCAAATTGAAGACCCCGGGCTTATCCTTCTCTTGGAATCTCCACCCCAAGCAAAATATCGAATGATCCAGGGGAAGTGCTTCGACGTAAAACTCCTCCTCATCAAGCACGCGACCGCGGTATCCGCGAGGGAATTCCCGAACGTTGAGGTTGAAGGTGAATTGCAGATCCGCGGTCCGAAAAGCCGCATTCAGAAACACACGAAGACCTTCGGGCCCGAACACATTCAGCGGCGCTTCACGGCCATCGAGATGAAGTGTACTGAGCAGGCCCGCGATGCCGTACAGATGGTCTCCATGAAGGTGCCCGATGAAAATCGAATGGATGCGGCTCCGCTTCACGCCCGATCGCATTAATTGCAATTGCGTGCCTTCCCCGCAATCAAACAAGAACACATCGCCTTCGCGTACCAATGCGGTCGATGACAGGCCTCGCGTGAGCGTCGGGACAGCCGAACTCGTTCCTAGCAATACGATTTTCAAAATTATTCCCCGTGCACCTTTTTAAGCGTCGGGCCCACCGGCCAAGCCATAGTTGGTACACCGCTTCGCGGCCTTCTGGATGGCTATTTGGCCGGTCCCCCCACGCTATTTGAACATCAAGCGTCGGGCCCACCGGCCAAGCCATAGTTGGTACACCGCTTCGCGGCCTTCTGGATGGCTATTTGGCCGGTCCCCTCACGCTATTTGAACATCGCTTTGAACACATAACCCGCCAATCGCGGATTTTCTCGAAGCCGGCGTACAGAATAAGCGTACCAGTCGCCGCCAAATGGAATATACACGCGCAGGTTGTGGCCCGCGGCGCGGATGATATCGCGCAACTGCTCATCGACGCCAAGCAGCATCTGAAATTCGTACGCTGCGTTCGGCAGCTTCAGTTCGCGAATGATTCGCAAAGCTTCCCAGACCATCAACTCGTCATGCGTCGCGATGCCGACATAGGAACCATTTCGCAACAGCTTCTCCAGCAGCGCCACATAGTTTCGATTGATAACGCGCATGTCGTGATACGAGATCTCGCGGGGCTCGACATAGACGCCTTTGCATAAACGGTAATTGGGCCGCAGATCTTCCAGCGCGCAAACATCGTCCATCGTTCTGCGCAGATATGCTTGCACCACCACTCCAACGTTGGAAAATTCGCGCCGCAGTTCCCGGTAAATCTCCAGTGTGTCGGTTGTGCAGGATGAGTCCTCCATATCGATGCGGACAAAATTGTTTAACTCGCTCGCGCGGCGGATGAGGCGGCGCGCCATCTCGAGACAAGCTCTGGCGTCCAGTTTCAGACCGAGTTGAGTCAGCTTAATGGAAATGGTGGAATCGACTCTGCGGCGCGCGATCTCCTCGAGCAGGCGCAGATACTCTGCGATGGCGCGGTGTGCTTGATCGATGCTGTGGATGTGTTCGCCGAGAAAATCGAGCGTGGCACGAAATCCTCCGGCGTTTAGTCCAGCCACCACCCGCAGCGCGTCATCCGTAGTTTCGCCTGCAATATACCGGTTCGCCACACGCCGGACGATGCTCTTGGGAACGAGTGGCAGCGTGCGGGCAATGACTCGATCCAGCAACGTCATAAAGCGTATACTTCAAAATTTAGCGGCGGTGGGGCCGCCGCTGCCGAGGACTATGAAGAAGTTGTTGGTGCTGGCCTTGCTTATCGTCTGTGCATCGCAAGCCATTTCCGATGTACCGGAGAAGACAGGCTCGACGTTCGTGTTCGCCCGTGTTCAATTTAACATGGACAGACGCTGGATCTTCGACTACCGCGAAGCGCCGTGGCACCACGACTACCCATTTTCCGAGGACCTGTTCCTCACCATGGTCAACGAGGTCACTGGAATCCACACCACACGCGAGTCGTACAAAATTGTGCAACTCGATAGCCAGGACATCTTCAGCTACCCCTGGGTGTACATTTCTGAACCCGGCTATCTATCATTAACTCCCAAAGAGATTACGAATTTTCGCGACTACCTGAACCGTGGTGGCTTTGTGGTGTGTGACGATTTTCGAGGCCGGGATCTGGATGTTCTTCGGTTCGAGATGCGGAAAGTGCTTCCCGGCCAAGAGATGTTCAAGCTGGATGTGTCTCATCCGGTTTTTCATTCCTTTTATGACATTCAATCGTTGGTCATGGAACCGCCGTACTACGATGCGCGATTTCTAGGCGGCAAGCCGGAATTTTGGGGAATGAACGACGAAAAGGGCCGGTTGATAATGGTCGCGAATCAGAACAACGACCTCGGCGAATTTATGGAAGATGTCGATCACGGAGATAAGCCGTTCAAATGGGCGGCTCTCTCCGTGAAGTTGATGGTTAATTATTTAGTTTATGCAATGACGCATTAACGTCCGGAATCCCGCCGCTCTCCGCAATGAAGCCTTTCAAAAACGAATCCTGCAGCTTGCGATATGTCGCGACTGCTCCCTTCGTATTGAAAATCGCGAAAATAACCGGTCCGTGATCGCGGGTATAGGCTATTCCCGCGAGCGTGCTGACGCCGCCATCGGTCGCCGGCAGCGTTCCTGTCTTGCCGATAATCGCGCCCCGATATTCCTCACCTGTGAAACGCCGCTTCAACGTTCCGGCATCCACACCCGCCACAGGAAGAACATCCTGCGGTTGCATATTGTTGAGGTTTAACCAGAACACCAGTTCTCGGAACAACATCACCGTGGCGCGCGAGGTGATCCGATTGTAGTCCAGACCGGAGGAGTGGCTAATGCTGATGTCATTTGGCGCGACACCGAGATCTTTGATGAGGAACCGTTCAACAGCTTTGGGGCCGCCCAGAGCGTCGCCAAGCCGCTCGGCAATTGTGTTGACGCTGTGCGCATTCTGATAAAAGAGAATATCTCGCAGGCTCGAGGAGATGTGGCTTGTAATCTTTGTCCCGCGTGGTGTGCCACCGGTGGTGGTATCGCCGACCCGGACTCCAGCCCGCTTCAGTGCCTGAGTCAATCCTTTAATCGCCCGGTCGGAACTGTAAAACATTCCGTACGTGAAAGGACCAGTAACAACCAGATCGCCGGAGACGCGTGTAATGCCGGCATGCACGATGTCTCGAACGAGCCGGGAGACGTCCAGTGAGCTTAGAACCGGATCGCCCGACGACTGCAGGATCAGATTTCCGTTCAGCGTTCGTGTTTTCTTGTTGATGGCACCATCTGTGTAGAACGATGTTTCAAAATGATACTCCGGTCCAAATTTAGCCAGCGCGGCGAACGAGGTCGCCACTTTGATAACGGACGCCGGATTAAACCCGACGTTGCTGTTGAGTTCGCCGTATACTGTACGTCCATCCAGAGATTCGATCAGAAGCCCTTGCGTCTCGAGATTGAAACCTTTCAGCGCGAGTTGGTTCAGGTAGTTCGTTTCGCTGACGGTTGCTAGTCGGATTGGAACACTGGAACGCGCTACGCCTGGAGTTTCAATTTGGGGTTCGATTTGTTGTGCGACAGCCGGCAGGATTAGCAGAAGAATCAGACAGGTAGTCGATAGCAAGTGTTTCATCATGTAAGGCGCGACTAGTGTGCCAGAATGACTGCAAAAATAAAAGTCTTGAAATTAAGTTTGTATTTTTTACACGCTGTAATTCTTCTTACAGATATGAGGACTAATAGAAGGGGTGTCGAATGCTGATTATTAGCCGTAAGAAAGACCAGAAGATCATTCTTGCCGATGAGATCGAGATCACCATCCTGGAGGTGGGTCGAAACCGAGTTCGGTTTGGCGTCAAAGCACCCAAACATATCCCAATCCATACCCGCCTTAAGACATCTCCCGTTTCGGATCAGGGTGCGCAAATCGTTGAAATGGAAGCCCGAACTTCGCCACTTGACGGTCTGCCGCCGGCTGTTGGAATGGCCAAACGGCAGTAGCCACCTGGGAAACAGCAACTCGTTTGCCGTGTTGCCGTCGGCCCGCTTGACTTAACTGACATAATTCGTATAAGTTGCGGCATTGATGGCAACGAAGGCAAAAGGGAAATCAAAACCAGCAAAGAAAGTCACCGGACGTGCGTCCGCCGCCACTAAGTCCGTTCGTTTGAAGCAGAAATCGCGAAAAGACGCGCCTTCGAACGGCTCCAGGAACGCGTCCCAAGCTCGTGCAAGGGGAGCCACTCGGCATCCATCAAAAGTGGGATCGACACGCGCTTCAGTGGCCGCCGAGCCGGCTTCGTCGCGGTCCACGTCAGCCGAAAAGCTACGGTCAAAACACTTCGACAGCGCGGTTCACGCATACGAGATGGGAATTAAGCTGATGCATGCCGACGAATTTGAAAAGGCCATTCGCTGCTTCGAAGGTCTGATCGCCGGTTACGCCGACGAGCCGGAAATTCAGGAACGTGCAAAGGTCCTCCTTCACGCGTGCGAGAAAAAGATTCAAGAAAAAGGTAAAACCGTACTGCGTTCGGCCGATGATTACTACAACGTCGGTATTGCAGATCTTAATCGGCGCGAGATCCACTCCGCCATCAGCCACCTTCAGCACGCGCTGAAGCTCATGCCCAAAGGGGACCACATCCTTTACGCACTCGCCACGGCAAATGCTCTTCAGGGGAACCGCGAGCAGGCCCTTCAGTATCTGAAACAATCCATTACCTACCGTGGAGAAAACCGTTTTCTTGCGGCGCGCGACGCTGATTTCGAATCGCTTCAGGATGACCCGGAATTCAAGCAACTCGTAACCCCGTCAGAAAAGTGAATCTAGACCCCAGGATTGTTTCTATCGGTGGTGGTACGGGGTTGTCGACCCTGTTAAGGGGCCTTAAGAAACTCCGCGCAGAATTGTCGGTAATCGTCACGGTGACCGACGATGGCGGTAGTTCCGGCCGGCTGAGGGAAGAGTTAGGCGCTCTGCCGCCGGGCGATATCCGCAACTGCATGATAGCGTTGTCAGAAGACGAGCACTTGATGTCTCGCCTCTTTCGTTTCCGGTTTAACAGTGATGGAGCGCTGCATAATCACAGCTTCGGCAACCTGTTTCTTGCCGCAATGGCGAATGTCACCGGCGATTTCGCGGAGGCCGTGCGGCTGACTTCGGAAGTCCTGGCGATTAAGGGTGTCATTTATCCGTCGACCAACTCGAGTGTTCAACTGCGTGCCGAGCTCGAGGATGGCTCCTGGGTGGAAGGTGAAACACGCATCACCTCGTCGGGTCGACGCATTCGTCGCGTGCATCTGGACCCAGCCGACGCGCTCCCGCTTCAAGGCGCTCTCGAAGCGATCCACCTGGCCGATTTGATCACGATCGGTCCCGGTTCGCTCTACACCAGTCTCATTCCAAACATGCTCGTGAAAAAAGTCATTGAAGCGGTGCAAGCCTCAAACGCAACGAAGATTTACATGCAGAACATCATGACTCAGCCCGGCGAAACCGACGGCTATACTGCTGCAGATCATGTCCAGGCGCTGGCCGACCACTGCGGCGGGATATTGTTTCCGAATATCCTGATCAATAACCGGACGCCTTCCGCCGAGACTCTCAAACGCTATGAAGCCGAACATGCCACCGTAGTCGACCTCGATCACGCGCGCTTGCGCGAGATGGGGCTGAATATCATGGAACGCGACTTGCTCGCCGAAGACGGGATGATTCGTCACGATCCAGATCGGCTTGCAAGCGCGGTGTGGGAGCCGGCAATGGCCCTGCGCGTCCGCCGCTAGAGTCGAGCATCGACCGGCCAAAAGGATTGCCGTTATGCAAAACCTTCGAGTGTTAATCCTCGCTGCGGGCAAGAGCACCCGCATGAAATCCAAATATGCGAAAGTCCTTCAACGGGCCGGCGGACGCAGGCTGATTGAGCATGTGTTGACGACCGCGCGGAACTTGTCGCCCGATATTTTTGGATCAGGTCAAAGCCGCGATTTCCGAAGTTACATTCATCGACCAGAAAGAACAGCTCGGAACCGGTCACGCCGTTCTGGCAGCGCGTGAGACTTTTTCCGGCTACGCCGGCGACGTACTCGTCATGCCCGGGGATGTGCCGCTAATCGAAGCCGCGACACTCGAGGCATTCGTTCGATTTCACCATGAAGGCGGGTTCTGCGCATCTGTGTTGACCGCGGATCTCGAGAATCCGCACGGCTACGGGCGCATCGTCCGGCACAATGCCAACGAAGTCAGTTCGATTGTCGAGCACCGCGATGCGACGCCCGAGATCCTTAAAATTCGAGAAATCAATTCCAGCATCTACGTCTTCCACGCGCCGGTCCTGTTCGAGTCTCTTGTAAAAATCAGAAACAATAACGCCCAGCATGAGTACTATCTGACCGACGTGATCGGCCTTCTTGCCGGACGGAAGCAGAAGGTTGGTGCATTTAAAGTCCATTCGGCGGAAGAGGTGTTGGGAATCAACACGCGGCAGGAGCTT
>QHXA01000016.1:5820-6311 GCA_003222755.1 Acidobacteriota bacterium | reverse complement strand
CATACATCGATGCGGATGTGCAGATTGGTATGGATACGGTCATCTATCCTTCGGTCCAGATCTACGGCCATACCGTCATCGGCGAAGACGCCGCTATTCACTCCTTCAATCGCATCTTGGATTCAAAAATCGGGTCTCGGACTGTGGTATTCGAAGGCTGCGTCATTGTGGACAGCGCGATCGGTGAAGATGTATCTATCGGGCCGTACGCTCACCTGCGCATGGGCGCCACGCTAGGTGATTCCGCAAAGGTGGGGAACTTCGTCGAGATCAAGAAATCCGCGCTCGGCGCCGGCACAAAATCGATGCATTTGGCTTACTTGGGTGATGCGACGATCGGCAAAAACGTGAATATCGGCGCCGGCGTCATTACGTGCAATTATGATGGCGTCAACAAGCACCCAACGGTAATCGAAGATGGCGCTTTCGTCGGTACTGACTCCCAATTAATCGCGCCCGTCCGCATCGGCAAAGACGCTTATATCGCTGCA
>QHXA01000016.1:0-5725 GCA_003222755.1 Acidobacteriota bacterium | reverse complement strand
TAAAGAAGGCTGGGTGCGCACCCGGAAGAAATAAATTTGAAATTGCACGAATCCTGGATTCGTCCAATTTCAAAATTCCAGGGTCAGTACCCACACGCAAAACTCGACGCGTCGTTCGTACTGCCGCTCCCCTTGTATTTTGCGACCTGAGGATAGGGGCAGAGAGGCCGCGTCTTGTCGGCCTGCCCGTTGTTCAGATGCGAGGCGAGGATCTGAGTTGGTTTTTTCCCCTGCTCGACCCATTCTTCCAAAATTTTCAATTTGTCGAAGCTGTCCGTGCCGGGGCCGCCGCTGCAGTGATTCATGCCGGGCACCATGAACAATGCAATGGAATTCGCGGCCTTCTTCCCGACGGTGTTCACAACGTTCCCGTAATACATGACGCTGTTCAGCGGATTCACCTGTTGATCGTTCCAACCGTGATACATCAAAAGCTTGCCTCCACGTTCGAAAAAGGGCTTCAAATTGGGGTCTCCCGAATACATGACACGGTTATCTGACTCGTCCGCCCTATCGACGTCGCTCAAGATATTCATCTTGTGGTAATCCCAACTGCGATTCTGGAAGACGACATTTCGCAGCCCGCTTACCGCCAGGCCGAGCGGTTCCGGGCCGCCAAGCGTGGCCCAGCCCAGTTCGGATCCAGGCATGAGGTGACCTTCGAATAAAATCCGTCCGGTTTTCGGGTCTCTCAGCGGGGATGTCATTGCGTTCGCTGATTCGATCTGTCGACTGGTGAGGCAATTCGGGACGTCACCGGCTTTGCAGGCGAGTTGCGCATAATCGAATTTGCACATCACCGGATTCTCAATGACACCGTCTTTAATCCCGTCCACCGCGTCGCAGGCATTCAAAACGGCCTCATGAATCATGCGGTACTTGCTTGCGGGAATCACGCTATCAGCATCCTTGTTCACGATGAGGTTCAAGGCCACCCGCGCGCCATGCGCGCGCATCTGGTTCCATGAGGCAGCACCCGCGATGACTCCATTGAAGTCTTCTGGATATTTCTGGGCCGCAGCCAGCCCTTGCCGGCCGCCCTGGGAGCATCCATTGTAGTAAGAGAATTTCGGCGGTGTGCCGTAATGCGCGTTCACAATCGTTTTCGCCTGCACCGTCATTTCATGAATCGAGCGGTAGGCCAAATCGATCAGCTTCCCTGGATGGCCGAGCGCGAAATCGGCATTGTTGCCGGTATGTCCCGTATCGGTACCGGCGCCGGCATAGCCCGCCATCACGGCTGAGGCAAGCCCCGGATACGGAATCGTGCCGGCCCATCCGCCATTTCCCACGGCCAGGAACTTTCCGTTCCAACCCGTTGCTGGCAGCCAGATTTCCGTTTTGATATCCGAATCGCTGCTCGGCGTGAGCGTGGCTGTCACGCGGCAGAAGGCCGGCAGGTTCGCGAAAGTGTTTGCGGCACCTCGGCCGCCTGCCTGTACAAAACCTCCCGCGGGCACCAGCTGAGCGGAGTCGATGCTTGCATTCGGAAGCGCGATGTTGCCGAGTTTCTCGCATGCTGTTGCGGCGCCGGCCAGAGTTGTTGCAAACAAGATCGTCAGCCCGAGAACTGCGGCCGCCACACCTGCACGCGGTAACCACACCGGATGAACAGGCACTCCTTGCTTCATATCTTCCTCTACACTATCAAGCGTTTTGCACCGAGGATAGCTGCTTGGCATTTGATGTCAACCGAAATTTCAGTGCTTGCGCCGAAAACATGCTTGGTTATAATGGCAGCCTCCCCCACAGGTGAGACTGCGGACACGAAGTCCGAGGTTCGCTTTGTTTTCAAATCGACTACACGAATTCGCAAGGAGGATCAGAATGATTCCGACGAAACTTTTTCGAGTGTTTGTGAGTGTTGTTGCAGTGTCTCTATGCATGCTGTTTGCTGGACTGACAGCGTATGCAGACGATGACGACGATGAAAGGCAGCCCAACAGCTGCGCGACTCTGCCTGGGTATTCAGCGCTCAAAGCGGCGCTAAGTACGGCGGTCGCTGCAGAAGGCAGTGGATTGAATCTTCACATGTGGGCCACCATTGTGGACCGCGATGGGATCGTCTGCGCTGTTGCTTTTTCGGGCGTCGATCGCGGAGCGCAGTGGCCTGGGAGCCGCGTGATTTCGGCGCAGAAAGCCAATACCGGGAACTCATTTAGTTTGGATGGTTCGGCATCAAGTAATGGTTCCGGTCCGGCGTTTCCGCCGCTCGCCCATCCTGCGGGCCTGGCCCTATCGACCGCAAATCTCTGGTATGCGGTTCAGCCGGGAGGCAGCCTCTTTGGATTACAGGAGAGCAACCCGGTCGACACGGGTAATGCGTATCGAGGACCTTCCTCGGCCTATGGTACGGCACGTGATCCGCTGGTTGGCCGCAAAATCGGTGGCGTCAATGTGTTCGGCGGTGGTCTTGGGCTTTACGCGGCGGGAAAGAAAATCGTTGGTGGCCTCGGGCTGAGTGGCGACACGTCTTGCGCCGATCACTTCATTGCCTGGCGTGTGCGGAATCTTCTGAGCCTGGATCACCTGGCAGGAGTGTTTCCCGTTTCCGGAGATGCAGCGCGGCCGGATAACATTGTTTTCGATCTCACTCCGAATGCGTTTGGCGGTCCGGACTCCTTTAGTCCCGGCGGTTTCGGTCAGCCGAAATGCATCAATACGGGCAACCCTGCGACCCTTCCCGCGGTCCAGCCGTAATTCGTTAGCCGCGGATGACGCGCGGCGCGCCTTCGCGTCGCGCGCATCCGGGTCCGACAGCTGAACTGCGAACAACCTAAGATATGCCTTAATGACATTTCGTCCCTTTGATATCCTTTGAACCATGTGCGGAATTTTTGGCTACGTCGGTCCACGAGACCCGGTCCCCATCATCATGGGGGGCCTTCGATCGCTCGAATACCGTGGCTATGACTCTGCCGGGATTGCCATTGTTGAAGATGGACATCTGCAAGTGCGTCGCTCGTCGGGCAAGCTGAGAAATTTGGAAGAGCTTCTGGCGAAGCAACCGGTGACAGGCCACTTCGGTCTTGGCCACACACGTTGGGCTACGCATGGGCGTCCCACTGAGGAGAACGCGCACCCACATCGCGACTGCAAAGGCCGCATCGTTGTCGCGCACAATGGCATCATCGAGAACTACCTTTCCCTAAAACAAGTTTACGACCGAGACCGACACTGAGGTCATCGCGCATCTGATTGAGAAATACTTCGACGGAAATCTCGAAGACGCCGTGGTCAAAACACTAGCGCAATTGAAAGGGTTATTTGCATTCACGTGTATCTCGGCCGATGATCCGCAGAAAATTGTGGCCGTGCGCGAAGGCAATCAGTTAATTGTCGGGGCCGTCGATGGTGAAGGATTTGTTGCGTCTGATGTTCCGGCGATGCTTCCCTACACTCGATCGATCCTGTTCCTCGACGATCATGAAGTCGCCGTTGTTGAGCGCAACGGCATCCGTTTGCTCGATACTGCCGGTCAAGTTCGCGAGCCGCAGTTCCAGCACGTCACGTGGGATCCGATCATGGCGGAAAAAGGCGGCTACAAACATTTCATGCTCAAAGAAATCTATGAGCAGCCTGTCGCCATCGAGAACACGATCCTGGGACGTTTTTCGCTCGAGAATAACCGGATTCATCTTGAAGACGTCGCGTTTAACGATGAGGCGTGGCAGAGCTTCAAGCACATTCGCATCCTCGCCTGCGGTACCAGCTGGCACGCTGCTGTCGCGGGCAAGTACATGATCGAATCGTTGGCTCGCATTCCCGTCGAGGCGGACTATGCGAGCGAGTATCGTTACCGCAATCCCGTCATTCTTCCCGATACTCTGTTCATCTTCATCACCCAGTCCGGTGAGACGCTCGATACCATCGCGGCACAGCGCCAGCTACGCGGGCAGGGAAAGTGCCTCACGATCACAAATGTCGTCGGCTCCATGACGACTCGTGTTGCAGACGCCGTTCTGTACACGCGCGCGGGACCGGAAATTGGGGTGGCGTCGACCAAAGCATTCACAACGCAGCTCGCATGCGTCTACCTCATTGCTCTGCATCTGGCAAAGCTGCACAAGACCTTAGGCGACTCGGAACTGCGCAAAGCATTATCGGATCTCGCCGAGTTGCCGCAAAAAATGGAAAGCATTCTCGCCAGCGCGAAACACATTGAGGACATCACGAAAGGTCTTTTCCGCCACAGTGACTTTCTCTTTCTGGCGCGCGGCATTCATTTTCCAATCGCGTTGGAAGGAGCGCTCAAGCTCAAAGAGCTTTCCTACATTCACGCCGAAGGCTATCCCGCCGGCGAGATGAAACACGGGCCAAACGCGCTGATTGATGAGAACCTGCCAGTCGTTTTTCTGGCTGCGTATGATCCAGATTCAAGCGAGTCGCACCAGCGGTACGAAAAAGTTCTCAACAACATAAAAGAAGTAAAGTCACGCGACGGCATCATTGTTGCGCTAGGCAATAATGGCGACGCGGAACTGATTGAAAGTTCCGATCAGTTCATCCCAATTCCTTCCACAAACGAATTTCTGCTTCCGATCCTTGAAGTCATTCCTCTTCAGTTGCTGGCATACCACTGCGCGGTTCGCCGCGGCTGCGATATCGACCAGCCGAGAAATCTCGCAAAGAGCGTTACGGTAGAATGATGCTGTAGGGGCGGTCTATGACCGCCCGCCGCGGTCTTGTGAAGAGATAACGGTTCGGGCACGCGGAGCGGTGCGCTGAGGTTTCTCCATTTTGCTTTGCACACGCCGCACCGCGGAGCGGTCTTTTTGGTTTCAGAGAACCGGGGGTTGCGCTCGCTCCCGCTCGCTTAACCCCCGGCTAATTTCCTGACACGCCTCCGGCGTGCGCAAAATGGATAAAAAGCAAGAACTATGGACTTAGCCAAGCTTCTCAATCCTCAACAACTCGAAGCCGTTCAGACCACTGAGGGGCCGGTCCTCATTCTGGCCGGTGCCGGCAGCGGAAAGACGCGCGTGATCACGTATCGTGTGACGCACCTGATCGAGAATCGGGGTGTTCGTCCGGAACAGATCCTGGCGGTCACATTTACGAACAAAGCTGCCGATCAAATGAAGTTTCGCGTGCGCAATCTGTTACGCGCTCCGCGGTCAGGCGATCCGTTGATTTCGACCTTTCATTCGCTATGCGTGCGGATCCTTCGCCGCGAGATCGGAGCGTTGAACTACACGCGTGAGTTCACGATTTACGACGAAGCGGATCAGCTTCAGGTAGTCAAAGCCGCGATGAAGGATCTCAAGGTGGATGAACGTCTCGTTACGCCAAAAACGATCCAGTCGCGTATCAGCTACGCCAAGAATCACGGTAAGACCGCGCAGAACCTTCTCGATGATTCATGGGAACCTTCCTGGGAATATACGGCGAACGTCTTCAATGAATACGAAAAGCGTCTTCGCAAATCGAACGCGCTCGATTTTGACGATCTGCTGATCAAGACCGTTGAATTATTCGACAAGTTTCCACCGGCGGCGGAAAAGTACAGCACCCGATTTCCATATGTGATGGTTGACGAGTACCAGGACACGAATCGGCAACAATATCTGCTCGTACGCCACCTCACGCGCGTGCACGACAATGTCTGTGTCGTGGGCGACGAAGACCAGTCCATCTATAGCTGGCGCGGCGCTGACATCCAAAACATTCTCTCTTTTGAAAAAGACTTCCCGCGTGTGCGGATCATCAAGCTCGAGCAGAACTA
>QHXA01000674.1 GCA_003222755.1 Acidobacteriota bacterium | reverse complement strand
CTGCTGCTTGATTTCCTGATTCTTCAAGGCAAGCTGGAGAAGGAGCTCATCCAATTGCTTGTCGTATTCCGGGGCGGGGATGGAGTTTTTATTGATGCGGAGCGCCTCGATCTTCTGTTCGAGTTCCTTGCGTTGATTGAGCAGTGTCTGGATCTTCGGATCACTCGAAACGATCGGGCGATCAACCACAAAGCTGGTCGACCGGGCAACCAAGGGAGGTTCTTTCGCCTTTGCGTCCGTCTTTTCGGTTCCGTTGTCGGAAATCTGCGGGTGCTCTGTAGCCAGACGTCCTTCTTCCTTATAGAAGCGTTCCGTACCGGCTACTGCATATTTAAAGGCTTCCCACACGGAAACCTTCTGATCCTTGTCCTCATCAGCCGCCGTACCTTGCAGGGCTTCCAGAAAGTAATCGTAGAAAACGATATCATTTCCTTCTTGGCCGCTGCGTGTGGCGGTGATCACAACGCGATTCTTTCCGGCGAATTTGTCCAACGACGCGCCACTCGCCGGCGTCGCCGCGACAATCACAATCCGGCCGACGTTCAGCGTACCTAACAGCTTGTTGTAGTCATCGGCGGTGTAGTCCGGGCCACTGATATTGAACTTATATTGTCCATCTTCACCACTGCCGTGCCCGATAAAGAAGAGAAAGAACGTGTCGAGCGGCTTGAGCTGTTGCTTCAGGGTGGCGAAGGCCTTCTGAATTTCGGCTTGAGCCGTCTTCTTGTCGGTGAGCACGATGACGCGGTCGGCCGAAAACCCAAATTTGTCGACAAGCGCTTTCGCGGTACCTGCCGTCCATTTTTCAAATTTCTGTTCGTGCTCCGGATCACCGGCCACACCCCTAAGGACCAGCGCGCTGGAGTCCGCGAGTGCGAATGCGGGCACAAAGAGAAGCAGCACCATCAGCGGCGCGGCGAAGCGGTGCTGGGAAATTAGCGAGGCTAATTTCCTTGCACCCCTTCGCGGTGCCGCTGGAGAAGCAACCGGAATTCTCATGCGAGGCCCTTCCTTTTTCTCCAGAACCACTCTGCCCCGAAGCTTATGCTTAGCAGCATGAAAAGGAACGGCACATCCCATAATTCTTTCTGCTCGACGAAAGAAGTTTCGGTGTCGACGTACTGCGCGTCCTCCGGCACGTCCCCGATCTTGGATAACGGATAGTAACGGCCGTTGGTTGAAGTTGCGACCGACTGCAGCAACCTCGTATCCAGTGCGGCGTTGGAGAACTCCACCGGCCGGTCCTCAACTTGGAAGGCCGTGTGGTTGCTTCCTAAATTTTCCGATCCTTGGGTGGCATCCACTTCGACGCGATAGATGCCGGGCGCCGTGACGTTCAGCTCGGCCTGATAGGTTCCTTCGCCGGAACCGTTCCAGTCCAGCGGAACGGCTTCTGTAACGCCGTCCGGATTCGTGATTTTCGCCACGGCCTTGGCATTGTTCATCCGCTCAAAGCTCTTGTTCGAAATATCCGCGGACAGATGCACCGTTTCACCGGGAAGATACGTGTCTTTATCGGAATTGATCATGAGGGGATCAGGCGAAGTATTCACGAGCCACCGCAGGATCTGTTTCCAAAACATCTCGTACGTTTGGTCCCGAGCATCCATTTGCATCTGCCATCGCCATGTACTGCCTGTCGGCAAAGCCATGGTTCGGCCGCGGCCGTAGCGTTGGAAGGCAAGGAGAATCGGGTCCGATCCGCCCCGTTGCTCCGCCTGCCCCCGGGCGAGGACAATGGCGCCGACCTTTGCGTCGAGTGTCTTGTTGTAGTCGTTCAACGGAGGTAGATCGCCCCATTGCTTTATATTCGCGTTCGCATCCGGGGTCAGCTTCATCAGCGGATGTGTGCGGCCGTAGTCGGTGACAGACCACTTCAAACGGCCGATAACCGGGTTCCGATCTGCCGAAGACAACTGCACAGGAAGAATATCCGCGAGAGGACTATTCTCGTATCGGCCCCCCGAAAAGGAGTTGCGTCCGCCCATCATCAGGAAGCCGCCGCCTCGATTGCTGACGAAATCAACAACGTTCTTGAGCTGATCTTGCGAAAAGAATGTCGACTCGATGCTGCCGAAGATCAGACCCTTGAATGCGAACAATTCGTCTTTTTTCTTGGGGAAGCCCTCCGACAACATTTCTTCTTTATCGATTCCCTGCCGGTAGAACTTGTTCTGGGACGAACGCAGCAGCGTTACGAGCCGGATATTCGGATCGTCCTGCATGGCACGGCGCAGGAACTTGAATTCCCAGCGCGGCTCGCCTTCTATATAGAGGATCTGGGGGTGGTCATTCTTGATCTCCACCAAGGCGGCGAGCGTGTTGTTTTCCGGTATGCGATCGTCCGGCGCCTGAAGTGAAAAGGAAAAGAGGCGCGTCCCTTCGTTTTTTGCCGGCAGATCCAGAGTCGTTTCAGCGATCTCGCCATCGGCGGGCAACGTGACCTGCTCGGATTTCAATAGTGTGCCGTTTTCGCGGACGTAGATGGTGGCTTTACGGCCGGAAAATCCGTGGCTTCGGTAAGAGACGTCGACAACGGCGGTAGATTCTTTCAATGTCGAGCGCGGGGCGGAAACTTTTACCATCTCCGCATCGCGCGTGATGCTTTCGGAACCGACCCCAACGGTATAAAAGGGAATCTTTCGCGCTTCGAGCTTGGACAAAGATTCCGTCCACTGCTTGGAAGCATTATCGGCACCATCGGTGATTAGCACGACACCGGCCAACGGTACGGTTCCCAGTTCCTGCTGTAACA
>QHXA01000673.1 GCA_003222755.1 Acidobacteriota bacterium | reverse complement strand
TACCCAAACGCGCCCGTGGCTGTCCATCGCAGGGCTGCGCGGGTCAGACTTTCGCTCCCAAATTTTCTCCGTTCCCCAGTACGGCGACGCCGGAGTGTCGCTGTCGATCATGGGGCCGTTCGAAGGAATTTTGATCATTGACGTTTCGTTCTTGCGCGGATCGAGTACGGCAAGAATGTCGGATCCCTGGATGGATCCATAAATCAGCCCGTTCGCATTCATCGTGGGGTTGCGCTCATCGGTGGCGGCCACATCACCGCGCCTGCTGGTCGGCAGGGCCCAGTCCCACATCGAGATCACGAGATTGCGCTCGACGCCGGTCGGACGGGGAGGGGCTGTCTTAGGGTAGGCACCCTCGGCGATCCGATCGGTCCAATCAGCGTACGCCTTGCGTTGCGCGCCCATCGCCTTGAAGTTGGCGGCCATGCCGGGGCCTGAAGGTCCCATCGTCACGTGGTGATCCCACTTTTCAAGGCTCGATTTGTACGAGCCAAGATTCTTCGAAAGATCGCGGGTCGCCACGTCACCCACCTGATGGCATGAGTAGCACCTCTTGGTTTCTATGACTACGTCCTTGTCGGACAGATCTCCCTTGGGGATCCTCAAGAGGCTCAGCCAATAATTTGCCGGATACACTTGTGCGGCCGCGCGTCCGTCCGGCGCCACAACGGCTTTGAGATCGAGGTGCTGCCCGGGCTTGGCAGCGACGCGTACCGAATCGACTAACCCGTAGCCGCGCACGAAGACTTGATAGCTGGCCTGCGGCAGATCTGGCAGTACGTAACGACCCTGATTGTCGGTAACGACCATCTTGGCGAACTTCGCCGGCAGGTCCGTGGTTTCTGCAATCACCCACACGCCGGCTTCCGGACCCTTCGCGCTCGCGACGACTCCGCCGATATCATCGTTATCAATCGCGACCGAGGCGCCGCCTCTCTGCTGGGCCTGAACCCCAGTAAACAAGGCCAACGAAGCCGCCACTATGCCCGCCACCGCCAACAAACTTACTCTCGCATTCACACGCAATTTCATTTGTTCCTCCAGTGCGATGTTTAGCGCACAAATTTTTGAAGACAGTTCTGTGATTATTTGATTGACGGCGAGCATACACCCAACGACTTCCGTTCGCACGTTCTTCGACTTGGCAACGTATAGGCCGCTCGTCCCCGGCCAGCGGTCGCCAGTGAGCGTCCCGCCAGCGACTTGTGTCCCCTCGGGGTCGCAGATTCCAAAGTTCCCGTTTGTGAGGTCGCACTCAATGGGGCACTTGATCCCGACCTTCATCCTGAATTGTTCACCGACCACAATAGCCGATGGGGCGCCCACATCTCCGACAAAACGAAGGTACGCGG
Organism: Acidobacteriota bacterium; assembly: GCA_003222755.1. Taxonomy (GTDB): domain Bacteria; phylum Acidobacteriota; class Terriglobia; order 20CM-2-55-15; family 20CM-2-55-15; genus 20CM-2-55-15. The sequence goes on along the minus strand of QHXA01000673.1, from coordinate 2,164 downwards.
TTACTCAATCATTTGAACTTCATTGCGTGGCTGGTTGCGCTTCCATAGAATGACGCGCAACTGATGTCACTTCAAATTGGCCAACAACTCGGCTCGTACGAAATCACGTCATTGCTCGGCAAGGGCGGGATGGGTGAGGTCTACCGCGCGCGTGACCTGAAGCTCAAACGCGATGTTGCGATTAAGGTTCTACCCGATGAGTTTTCGCGCGACACCGAACGTGTTGCACGATTTCAGCGCGAAGCGGAAGTGGTGGCTTCATTGAATCACCCTCACATTGCGGCGATCTATCACATTGAACGAGACGGCGAATCGCAGTTGTTGGTTCTCGAATTGGTGGAAGGTGAAACGTTAGCCGACCGTATTGGTCGTGGGCCGATTCCGGTCGATGAAGCACTCGTACTGGCTAGGCAAATCGCTGAAGCGCTGGAAGCAGCCCACGAACGAGGAGTCACCCACCGCGATGTGAAGCCAGCCAACATCAAAATCACCTCGGAGGGTCAGGCGAAGGTGCTGGACTTCGGCCTGGCGAAATCGTTCCAGACCGAAGTGTCGCACGTGCATCGTAAACCGGCGGCAACTTCAAACATGAATACGACGTTTCGCGAGACGGCCGCTTCCTCGTCAATACGGTTATGGACGATGCCGGTCTCCCATCACGCTTCTCTTGACGCGTTGGTGCGACAATTCGTGGAATCTGATGGAAAGGCCAAGAACTTGTTACGGATTGCGCGGTGGAGCTGTCTGGAGTAACACCAGGAACAGATTATTTGGATCGCGCACGATGGACGTTTTGGTCACTGCGCCGCCGCGGCCCGGGAGATCGACAGTTGCGCCCCCTGTCGAGATGACGGAGCCCCCTGCGGCTTTCAACTGAGTGATGGCGGCCTCGATGTCACGCACCTGCAGCTGGATTCGAGTCGAGCCGGGATCCTGGATGTTGCTGCGCACAGCCCGCCGATCGACTCCCTTGAATTCGATGAATTCAAGAATCAACCCGGACGCCGGCACGGTCATGTTTGCGACGCGATACTGCGCCTCCGCCGGGAGTCCGAACATGCGCATCACTGTCGGATTGGAAGTGAAAGATGAGTCGAGCGTACCCGGTAGTCCGAGTTGCTGATACAGGCGCATTGCTTGGCTCGCGTCGTCCACCGTCAAACGCACACGCACGGCTGTCACATCCGGCGCGTTGGGGGAGGGTGCTTCGCCCGATGATGCCGGCTGGAACATCTCGACGAAGTGGCCATCGGGGTCCTTCAACATCACAGCGCGCCCGACACCGGGGCGCTCGGGCAGTTCAATCGGACCGGCACCGGCGCTGACGACTTCATACGCGCGAGTATCGCGTTAATGTCGCGGACAAACAGGATGAGTGTGACCGCGCCACCATCCTGCATCCGCCGTTCAACAGCTCTTCCGCCGGATTGCCGGATCTCCACGATCTCGACTCCAGTCCGCATTTCCGCCGACCGGGCGATGGACCAACGCAGTCGCGCGTCAGGCAAACCGAACATGTTGCGTAACGCAGGATTTTGATCCGCATTTGCGGGTTGGCCTTGCACATCGAGCTTCAAACCATCGCGATAAAACGCGATCGCCTTATCCAGATCACTGACAATCGGACTGAAGAAATTCCCGGATCCGACAATGAGTCCCGTGGGCTGCGGCGCCTGTGCCCGTATAACAACGATAGAAAGGAGGACATAAAGAATGACTCCGAACAGTCCGAAGTGTTTCTTCATCCGCACAATCACCTCCAGATAGCCTTACGCGATCCGCGAACTACAGCATCGAGCGAACTTGGGTTAGCATATGTCCATTTTCACGTGCATGGAGGATGGATGTCCGGTGCGACCGCGCGGTCAACGTGCTCTTGTTTTTCGCTATCGCCGTAATCGCCGCGCCGCCTGCCGGCTTCGGCCAGTGGTTGCACTGTCCGACGGCCGATGTCCCGAGAAAGGCCGACGGCAGTCCCGATCTGACGGCGCCGGCGCCGCGACTGCCCGACAGGAACCGCGTCACATATTGACGCGTTATGTCAACTTCCCCAGGCGGCGAGGGTGGCGAGAACCTCCGAGAACCGAATCAAGACGAGCAATCGCGCAGCGCGGAGGATTCAAGATCAAAATCAGCGGATTCAAGGCCCCAATTGCACAAATCG
>QHXA01000672.1 GCA_003222755.1 Acidobacteriota bacterium | reverse complement strand
GCTCCAGACCCCCTGCAGATCCGGCTGACCATCTGGGGTGTGTGCGGGCGTCGATTTTTTCTGGCCCGTCAATGGCGCAACCGCCAAAACTGCGATGAATAACACGACACTAATGAGTGTTCTGCGGGACATGGTCGCCTCCGAGAGTTGAGTAAAGTGACTGCGGCGATTATACCTGAGGCACTGGTCACAAAAGGCACATTGTGACGAGACCAACTATGGCCCTGCCTCGGGCCAATCTTCTGGCGTGCAACAACTATCGCCGGCTGGCCTTGTCGAGATATTCAAAACCTACCGTTACCAGCATGGATCGGAAGTGGACTTTCAGCGCGGCATTGAGGAGGTGCTCAGACGTCATGACATCACTTTTCTGCGCGAGCACCAGCTCGGCCCAGCGTACGGGCGGATCGATTTCTATATTCCGAATCACAAATACGGCGTTGAGCTGAAAGTAAAAGGTAGTCCGAGTGAAGTATTACGGCAGCTTCATCGATACGCTCAGTGTCCGGACATCACAGCCCTGATCCTGATCACCGGCCGGCGTCGCCTTGCATTCGCTCCGATGAATATAAACGGAAGGCCGCTGCTCACGGCTTCATTATGGGATGCGCAATTCTGATGAAAACCTATGGAAGGATTTGGCTCACAAGAGACACGTGGAACATTGAGACTGAACCGCATATCCGTATTCGGCTGAAGCGTGTTTTCGGCAAGGTTGGCCGGCATAGTCACGGGCTCATTCAGCTGTCTCATTCCCATGAAGCGTGCCGGGAGCTCGAATGGTTCTGCCAACGATACCCGCATGCACTCGATGAAGCGTCCGACAAGGCGCTTCGGGACGGCGCCCGCCAACATCGCGACACGATACTTCGGCTGGAACGCATCATTGATCCGAACTATGGGCCAAGAGCATTCTCGCTGGCATTGCCTCCGCGTTCTTATCAGGCGAAAGAGGCCGAGATATATCTGACGCACGGGTTTCTATTGATTGCCGACGATGTTGGGTTGGGAAAGACAGTGTCCGCCATCTGCAGTTTCACGGATCCGCGCGTGTTGCCGGCTGTAGTTGTCACACTCACGCATCTTCCATGGCAGTGGGAAGACGAGGTTCGGAAGTTCGCACCATTGCTGAGAACTCATGTCATCAAAAAAAGCACGCCTTACGAATTACCGAAGTTTCTCGATCGCGGACCCGACGTGTTGATCATCAACTATCACAAACTAGGTGGATGGGTGGATGTCCTGTCGAGGTACTGCAAGAGTATCGTGTTTGATGAGATTCAAGAGCTGCGACACTCGACAAGTGGCGACGGACAGGAAAAGACCGCGAAGTACAGCGCCGCCGAAGCGATCGCGTCGAATTGCAATTATCGACTCGGGCTATCGGCTACACCGATCTACAACTACGGCGCAGAAATGTTCAATGTTCTAAATGTGCTGAAGCCGGGCGTGCTCGGCACGTGGACGGAGTTTTCGTCGGAATGGTGCGGCGGTGTCGATAACCGCGGATTGAGGATCAAAGAGCCGAAAGCTTTCGGTGCGTACTGCCGGGAGCAGTTCCTGATGATCCGCCACACGCGAGAAGAAGTCGGCAGGGAACTGCCGCCTGTCATTCGCGTGCCTCATCGCATCGGCTCCGATCGAGCTGCTCTCGATTCGGTCGAAAACAGCGCGGCCGAGCTCGCGCGGATCATTCTTCAACAGAACGAAACCGAAAGAGGCCAGAAATGGCAAGCCGCGGAGCAACTCAATAGCATGCTGCGGCAGGCAACAGGTATCGCGAAGGCGCCATACGTGGCGGACTTTGTGCGGCTGCTGGTCGAATCTGGCGAGAACGTTGTGTTGTGCGGCTGGCATCGCGAGGTATACGGCATCTGGAACGCCAAGCTGAAAGACCTCAAACCAATCATGTATACCGGGTCCGAAACTCCGGCAGAAAAGCTGAAAGCCAAAGAGTCCTTTCTGCAGCGTGAGGCCAACATTCTGATCCTTTCGTTGCGGTCCGGCGCCGGACTTGACGGATTGCAGCAGATCGCCAGTTCGATCGTGTTCGGTGAATTGGATTGGAGTCCCGGCGTGCACGAACAGTGTATTGGACGAGTAGCGCGTGACGGACAGACGAAATCGGTCGTCGCGTATTTTCTTGTGGCTGAAGATGGAGCGGATCCGGTTATCGCGGAAACTCTCGGCTTGAAGCGGGAGCAAATCGAAGGGATACGGAATCCGAATCAGGACTTGATCGAGAAGCTCGATACCAGCGGTGATCGGACAAGGAAACTCGCAGAGTTCTACCTCAATCGCCGTTAAGTTCTGTAGCGGCGATCTGTGACCGCCGACAAATAAATGAGCAAAACCGGAAGTGTTGCTGAAGGACAGAGGCTTGGGCACCGCGGAGCGGTGCGTGGCACGCCTCGGGCGGTCATGGACTGCCCCGTCAATGCGATGGCCGCTCCATGCTTTTCGGTAAACGAACGGCAACGACTTCGGCGCGGATGGTGACAATCCCGCCGGCGGAAATCGTGACCGCGACGACGGCTTTCTTTTCGCTGGTCTCTGTGACATGGCCGCGTAATTCCAATTCGACGCCGAGCGGCGTGGGCTTCAAATAGTCCACTCGAAGTGCGGCGGTGACAAATCGCGGGGCGGGTGCATCACCGAGGCGGCGCCCTGCAGCCAGTTCAGTGGCGGCCGTTGCGGTTGCCATCGCATGGCAATCGGCCAGTGAAGCGAGGAGGCCGCCGTATACGAAGCCCGGAATGGAAATATGATATGTGGCAGGAGTGAAGCGAGCTACAAC
>QHXA01000656.1 GCA_003222755.1 Acidobacteriota bacterium | reverse complement strand
ACGAACTTCCTGAATGCGGCCGCGTTCGCGCCGCCGGCACTTGGAACGCTGGGAAACATGGGACCCCTTAACGTTCGCGGCGTTTCGACGTGGCAATTCGACATGTCGCTCGCTCGCGTCTTCCGGTTCAAGGAAACGCAGCAACTGGAATTTCGCGCGGAGGCGTACAACGTGACGAACAGCTTCAGGCCTGTCGATCCCGTCACAACGTTGAACAGTACGCTCTTCGGCCAGATCCGCGACGCGCTTCCGCCGCGGATCATGCAGTTCGCGCTGAAATACGCGTTCTGATATTACCGTCAGGCGCTGAAATATCGTTTTGATGATTTGACTCAGAGCGCTATCCAATCAATAATCCGGCATCATTTCTCAATCAGGAGGAAACCTTCCATGAGATGGCGCGTGCTCGCTATTTTGATTGCAGGATTTTGGTTTTTGTCTACGGCATCGGCACAAAATCGAGGCGTCGCCACCGAGCGCAAACTTCCGCCGAAACCCAAACCGGTGGGCGCGTGGTGGTACACGGGTGAGACACCGCCACCAATGCAGGACGGTCATCCGGATCTGACTGGAGTGTGGTTTGGTGACGCAAGTGGAGATCTTTCCAAAGCAACATTGCCGGGGCAGGGAATGATCCTCACGCCCTATGGCAAGCAGAGATACGACACAGTCGATCATTCGAAAGATCCGAACACGCGGTGCCTTCCTCCCGGTCCGGCACGCATGATCATGATGAGGCATCCTGCCATGATTGTTCAGCGGCCGGATGTCGTCACCATCCTGACCGAATCCCAGCGAACATTTCGCCTGATCTACACCGACGGCCGCGCGCATCCGGACGATATTTACGATTATCCGGAATGGATGGGAAGCTCTATTGGTCATTGGGAGGGCGATACGCTCGTCGTCGATACCGTCAGCGTGAATGATAAAAGTTGGCTCGATACGTCGGGCCACGAGCATAGCGACAAGCTGAAGATGGCGGAACGCTTCAGACTCGCCGATCGAAACACGCTCGAGCACATTGTGACCTACACCGATCCGGTATTTTTCACAAAGCCGTTTACAACCAGGAAAACCTTCAAGCGGCAAATCGGTGATCGCATCCTGGATCACGCTTGTTTGGAAAACGAAAAAGATTTGGAAAACCTTGTTCCCACACTCGGCGATGCCGGCCGCTAGGAGCGGCTCAATGAACCGCATCATTATTTATATCGTAACGGTGGGACTGATATCCGTCCTCTCGTTACCTGCTGTCTGGGCGCAGGCTACGGCCCAGATCAGCGGCACAGCGCGCGACCAAAGCGGGGCTGTGCTGCCGGGTGTCGAAGTCACCGCGACGCAGACCGAAACCGGCATTGCTCGAAACACCGTCACGAATGAGGCCGGACTGTACGTACTTTCCAATCTGGCAATCGGTCCGTACCGGCTCGAGGCGACGTTGCCGGGATTTCGGAGCTTTGTTCAGTCGAGAATTGTTCTGCAGGTCAACAGCAATCCGGTCATCAACCTGGTTCTTGAAGTCGGCCAAGTGAGTGAACAGGTCGAGGTCCAGGCGAACGCCGCTCTCGTAGAGACGCGAAGCTCGAGCGTTGGCCAGGTTGTCGAGAATGCGCGAATCCTCGAGCTGCCGCTCAACGGACGAAACGTGACAGACTTGATCACGCTTGCCGGCGCTGCGGTTCAAACCGATGTGCCCATGCCAAAAAATTTCGCCGGATCGAATTACATTTCGGCGGCAGGTGGATTGGGTTTCGGCGTGGAATACACGCTCGATGGGGCCCGGCATATCAATTTCGTCAGCGGAACCAGCATGCAGATGCCGTTTCCCGATGCCCTCCAGGAATTGAAGATCGAGACCAGCGGTATGACTGCGCAGCATGGCGTGTCGGCCGCGGTCGGCGGCGTCACGAAATCTGGCGCCAATGAGTTTCACGGAGATTTATTCGAGTTTCTCCGCAACGATCTGTTCAATGCGCGAAACTACTTCGCCACAACG
>QHXA01000655.1 GCA_003222755.1 Acidobacteriota bacterium | reverse complement strand
TCCGCAAAGTCTGAACAAACATCCGAACGACTTTTCACACGATTGTTCGCTCGATAACATCCTCGATGTCGCGGAGTTCACATCATTGCCACGCAACTTCTGAGTTCGGTGACTTTACGCCGGATGCCCGCCGCTTTTCCGGCCGAGCGCCACCTTGAAAGCGGCGAGGACTGCTGAAGCGCAGGCTCGCTCCGCTTATGAACGCTGGACCTCTCATGCCAACGCCTTCACAAAAGTGATAGCTTCCGGTTCGTTCAGCTATAATCGCTGCCCATCGAAACACAAATCGGCTCGTATGAAATCACGCCGCCGCTCGGCAATGACGGCTCGGCGATCGAGGTTGAACTGCGATGAGACTGATGAAACTTTTATACGTTGCTTTACTCGCGCTTTTGATCACCCCTTGTTTGTTGTCCGCGGCAGAGGATCCTTATGCGGCGCAGCTTTTCAAGCAGAACTGTGCGTCCTGTCATGAAGTCGCTGCGGCCGCGCCGGGGGCGCGAATACCGCCCGTTTCGGCGCTCAAGGCCATGACGCCGACGGCGATACTGAGAGCGCTGGAGAGCGGAATCATGAAATCGCAGGCGGCGGTGCTATCCGCCAATGAGCGCCAGGCGGTCGCGAACTTTCTCGGAACGGCGATAACCGTCGAACGCAGCCGAGACGAAATTACGAACCCGTGTCCGGCCGGCGCCGGATGGAAGGATGGTCCAAGTTGGAGCAATTGGGGAGCGGGCCTGACGAACATTCGGTTCCAGGCGGCGAAGGAAGCTGGACTCAAAGCCGGTGAAATGGGTCTTCGCGTTTCCGGACACCGCGGTTCTGCGGTCGCAACCGGCTGTGTACCGCGGGCGAGTATTCATAGGAAGTCAGGACGGCAGCGTTTATGCGCTGGATGCGGAAACGGGCTGTGTGCATTGGACCACAACCGTACAGGCCGAAGTGCGGTCGGGGATTACTGTTGCCGAAGTCGAAGGGAAGCCGGCGCTGTTCTTCGGCGATTCCTCGGGCTACTTGTACGGATTGGATGGCGCGACGGGAAAGCAACTGTGGAAACTGAGACTGGATGAGCACGCTGCGGCAAAAGCGACTTCCACTCCGATGTTTTACCAGGGACGGCTATACATAGGTGTGTCATCACTGGAAGAAGCCTTGTCAGTGGCGCCTGCCTATGTTTGCTGCTCATTTCGCGGCAGCGTGTCCGCAGTGCAGGCTACGGATGGCAAGGTCTTGTGGAAGACCTACATGATCGAGGAGACGCCGAAACCTCAGCCGAAAACCAAGCGAGGTTCAGCGGTCATGGGCCCATCTGGCGTTGGCGTGTGGACGGCTCCAACTCTCGATACCGATCGCGACGTCATGTACGTCACAACCGGCGACAATTATTCGGATCCGCCCACACCGTTCAGCGATGCCGTAGTGGCGCTGCAAATGTCTACCGGACGGATTCTGTGGTCGAAACAACTCACCGCCGGAGATGCCTGGAACAGTTCCTGCTATCTGGCCGGCAAGGTCAACTGCCCCGACTCCGACGGTCCCGATTTTGATTTCGCTGCGTCGGCGGCGCTGGTGTCTTTGCCCAATGGCCGCCGCGCGCTGATGCTCGGACAGAAGTCCGGTATGGCGTATGCGATTGATCCCGACCGGCGAGGCCAAATACTGTGGCAAGCCAGAGTCGGAAAAGGCGGCACGGTCGGCGGCATTGAATGGGGAGGCGCGACGGATGGCCGCAACTTTTACGTCGCACTGTCGGATGTGGCTTTCGAGGTCTCGTTGAAGCCGGGAACCAACGATCGGCTCTACGAACTGGACCCAAAGCAGGGTGGCGGGATGTTCGCGTTCCGTATCGATAACGGCCGGCGAATCTGGCAAACCCCTCCGCCGGGTTGTGGCGACCGCAGGCCGTGTAGTCCGGCCCAATCCGCCGCGGTGACGGCGATTCCCGGCGCTGTATTTTCGGGATCGCTCGACGGCCATTTGCGAGCGTACGCCACGACCAATGGAAAAATCCTGTGGGACTATGACACGGATCGCGAGTTCAAGACCGTCAACGGCGTTCCAGGACATGGCGGAGCCCTCGACGTCGGAGGACCGATAGTCGCGGGAGGGATGCTTTTTGCGACTTCCGGGTCGGCGCAGCGGAACGGTTTGCCAGGCAACGTGCTGTTGGCGTTCGGTCTCGGACGTTGAGCTGCCTTATGTGCGCGTTGCGACGCGCATGCCGCCGAGCACGGTCGCAACCGGAAAGAGTCTCTGGCGGCCCGTCCGCTTGTTCTGGTAATTGTCGACGAATTCGAACATGCCTTCGCGAAGTTCGAGCACCGCAACATCGGCGGGCGCGCCGACATTCAACGTGCCGCGGCCGGCGAAAACCTTGAACACGCGCGCCGGATTGGCGGTTGCGCGCGCGATCACCTGATCGAGTGGCATGCCGAGCATCAGGAATTTTGACATCACGTTTGGGAAATCAATCACCTGAGCAGTGCGCCCTTCCGGCGTCCAGTCGGTGGAGAACGTATCTGGCAGGAAGCCCGCCTGCAGCACACGCTCGGCAATGTCCCACCGCAGATGGCCGGTGCGCCCGTTCCCGAGATCGAACCAGACACCACGGCGGCGCGCGGCAATGACTTCGGGGAGGATATGGCCGGCCTCGTCGATGATGCTGTTCGGCGGAGGCGCGAACATGTGGGTGACAATGTCGCCGGGCTTCAGCAAAGGGAGAAGCTTGGATAGGGGTGAGACCGTCTGACCCATGTGGATCATGACGGGGATATTGAACGATGAAGCCACCTCCTGGGCGCGTCGAAGTACTTCGTAATCGTGATCGCCCGCGACGTCCCTCGAGAGCCGCGCCTTGATGCCAGCGATCACGTCGCGGTTGCGCGCGATGGCGTCACGCGCTGCCGCCACGTCAGCGCGACTGATGTCCATGGTGTCGCCTTCCGGCAGGATGCCGGCGCGCCCGATGTTGATCAGAACGCGGGCCTGTTGCGGTGCGGACTTCGCCACGGCAACCGTTTCGCTGATGCGATCCGCTCCCTGCGAACCCGCATCGATGAACCCGGTCACGCCGTCTGCCAGACACAGCGCCGGACCGTCGGTGGCGCGGGCGGCGTGGGTATGAATGTCGATCAAACCAGGAACGACGAGCTTGCCGCGCGCATCGATCATTTCCGCTGCATCGGCTGCGATGTTGGCCTTGACCGCGGCGATTCGGCCGCCGGCGATTGCCACATCACGAATCGCGTTGAGCTTCGCGGCGGGATCAATGACGCGCCCGCCTTTGACGATGACATCGTATTTCGCGGGCGCGGCTGCGAACACGTTCGGAATCCGGCTAACCATTGTGCTTGCGGCGGCGCCTGCCGCTGCCCGAAAGAGCTGTCGTCTATTCAACATCGCCAATCCCTCTAGTCGAGCGGTTCGACTTTGACAATCGACGCGCCATGGTTGCTGCCGATCCAGAGTGTGCCGGGGTTCTTCGAATCGTCGACAAAGACGCGGCGGATGTTCGTCGGGCGGGGCAGCATGTATTCCGTCAATTGCGCGCTCT
>QHXA01000654.1 GCA_003222755.1 Acidobacteriota bacterium | reverse complement strand
AGGGGAATAACGCCTGATTCCAATTCATTCACACCGGTCTATGACCGCCCACAATGTCGCGGCTGAGGGATGCCGGGCGGTCATAGACGTCCCCTACAGTGGGAATCCATATCGTTCTCGCGATAGATCGTGTCGATGTGGTCGTCCAGGCCCAACTCCGCATGGTAGATGATGTCGAGGAACAGAAAGTCGGAAGGCTGGCATTACTCGTCCGTGAAAACCGCGACTAATCAGAACCATATCCTTGCAACGTCGTGATTCCCTTCAGCCGTGATTGGTATCGCTTGTGCCGTGATGCAAGCCGGCTTACAATTGGAGTTGTGATGCGAAAAAGATCAGTCGCACGAAAGAGGTTGTTTGACGAGGACCCGTTGAGAGTGGCCCTTGCTGCCCTGATACAGAACCAGGCTGCATTCGTTCAGAACCAAACCGCATTTGTTGCGGAAATGGCCGACAGGAATCGCGAAATGGCCGAACTCAAACGGCAAACCGACGAACGATTCGCTCGCATTGAGCAGACTCTTCTGTATCTCACCCACATGATTGAGGCTTTGCCCGAAGCTGTACGGCAAAAAATCGGTTTCAATACTGAATCCTAACCCTACCGGGTGAAAGCAATGGAAAAGAATCCCGTAATCCGCTTCGAGTCGAGAGAGCGTATTCTCGAAAGCGCGCGGAAATACGTTGACTCAGTGGACGCCTTCTCTAAACGTGCTGAGAACGGCATTCCTCTGCTTTTGAAGGCCTTGAAATATGCAGCCGCAGATTTTAAACACGAAATCATTCTCTTTCTCGTAAGTTTTGCGAAAGATGAAGTCGTTTGGCCGCTCGTCGATATGATGGCGGATACGTCGGAAACCGCGGAACTGCGGCATGATGCCGCCGCTTATTTGAGCGTGGTTGGCCCACTCTTAACAGACTCACAACCGCTCGTTGATCGATTACTGAACGACATCGAAAGCGCTGATCCCGAGCGGAGACTTAACGCGACGATCGCGCTAGGCTGGGACGGAAATTCTAACGCCGCGATTCCTCTAATCCAAACCCTGTATGATGCCGATGCGCGCGTGCAGCAAGCAGCCGTCAATGCCCTGTGCAATCTCAGGGACGACAGAATCTTACATGTGCTGACAGATCGTCTCAATCAGGGATCGTCCGAGCAAAAGAGAGTCATCCTTCTCAATCTTTGGCGATTCGATTCCAAAGCGAAACAAGTCGCTAAAATCTACCTCCACTATTTGAAGGACGAGGACCCGGACATCCGCTTTGATGCTCTCGTTTGTATGGGCCTGATAACTGAAACGCGAGACCAGGTCGAAGCATATCGGACCAGCCTGAGCGACAAAGAGAGCCGTATACGGGAATTGGCGCTAGATCGATTAACTGACGCCGGTGACAGTGTTCTTGAATCACTGAGGCCGGAGATTCAAAAGCTCCTCGAGGATCCCGACATGAAAATTAAGAGTGCTGGTCTGCGGATAATAAAAAAGACCAACCGATAATTGTCAGAGGTTCGCACGCGGCCAGGATTGTCAAACTTCCGTCCTCATCCACCCAGACCCGCGGCTGCTGCGATTTTCAAATGATCGGTCATGGCCGCGCGTGCTGCCTGAAGGAAGAGTTCCAGCCGATCACCGGTCATACCAAACTCCAGAGTTCCGTAGCCTTTCGCGGGCAGCCGGCAGATGTCGCTTGAAAAGCGGCGGATCAGATCGTTGTCCCAAGCCCCCGTCATCGTATCCAGTAAGCGTGAGATTCTCTGAACAGTGCGCAAGCGCGTCACGGGCAGCGGAGTCTTATCAGAATCCGGCATACCGGGTACAGGTATTCGTTCGTCGATCAGTAGTCCCAGGTTTCCCGCCCCGTTCGGATCGCTATCGCCCATGATTGTGCGAATCTCATCATCCACGGTGGCGATCAAGCGGATCGGAAAATTTGAAAGTACACCCCCGTCCACGATGATGTTGCCGGTTTTGGGACGTCCCAAGTACGTGCCCCACTCCTCCTGCCAAACCACCTCTTGCCACACGAAGGGAATGCTCATCGACATCCGAACTGCGTTGGCGACCGGAACACCGGGAGCAGTACGGTGGTTCAGAACAAGCATCTCCACGTCTGTCGTATCGGAAACCACCAAGGAAAGGTCAGCGCCCGTCTTCGCTGCAAACGTCTCGAGCGTGTCATCTCCAGCAATGTTCTTCGCCGCGAGTTTCTCCCGAATCCAACTCAGAAACGTCCGGCCCGAATAGAAACCGCCACATTCGTTGAATGAGAACAAGCGCGCGAAGATCCGATTCTCAATCAAACGCTCCAGCAGAGCGGCATCGAACCGGCTTTCCAATAACTCGGGGATTCCCGGCACGTCGATCTCGCGCAGAACTTGCATTGTCATACTCGCTTCACGGGTCTGTGGCGGGAAGTCCTCGGTGGTAGGGATATCCATGAAACTGCTGAAACGGGGAGTGCCGTCGGCTTGCTTTTCTAGTGTGGCGTTCATCATTTCGGCCGGCGTGTAGCCAGCTGCGCAAAGCGTCGCGGTAATTGCTCCGGCAGATGTTCCGATGAAGCGCCGAAATTCATGATTCCGCTGTTTTAGCACCTCCAGCGCGCCAACGAACGCAATGCCTTTGGCGCCTCCTCCTTCGAAAACAACATCAAATTTGGCCATGGTCCCTCCGGGCGGACACTATAACAGGGGTACTTCGGGGACATACGCCAGAAAATGCAATTCAGGCGCGAACCCGAGTTCCGGTTTCGACTTTGACGTAAGTTTGAAGGCGGGCTAAAGCCACGCGACTACATACTTGACTGCTGCCTGGTTTACAATTCAACAGCTATGAGCCGCGCAATTCGG
>QHXA01000653.1:11517-13672 GCA_003222755.1 Acidobacteriota bacterium | reverse complement strand
CTCGACGTCGGACCGTCGGGAGGACGGTTCCGTCCCTCCCGCGACTACCCAAACACTCCGAGATATAGGTGGCAAGCACCGGATGCGGGCTGATCTCGAGGAACAATTCATAGCCGGCTTCGATGAGCTGGTCGATGGCAGCGGCAAATTGGACTGGTTCACGTGCATTTCGCCACCAATAACTTCCGTCGAAGGCACGCCCGCTGGCAAAGCTACCCGTTACCTCTGAAACAATCGGGATGGTCGATTCATGTGGATCAAGACCGGCAAGAGATTCCAGCAGTTCCCCGCGGGAGGAATCGATTTGTGGACTGTGGTAGGGGACTCGAGTCGGAAGAAATCGGCAGAAGAGTTGTTGTTGTTCCACGTTTTGCGCGATCTCTTGTAAAGCTTCTGCATCTCCCGAAAGAGTCACAGATGTTGGGCTATTGATAGCCGCTATCGATACACAATTTTCATACCCGCGGATTGCGCTTGCAGCTTGGCTGTGCGACATCCCAAGGGCGAGCATCGTTCCTTTGCCGGTCGCCCGGTGTAACAACCTTCCCCTGTGGAATGCGACGCGAAGTGCATCGGACATGCTCAGGACACCTGCGGCATGTGCGGCAGCCATTTCGCCGGCGCTGTGCCCGACGACTGCATCGGGAATGATGCCCCACGATTTCCATAAGGCTGTCAGGGCAATTTGAATGGCGCAGTTCGCCACCTGAGTCACATCGGCGTCGCCGACGCGCGAGTTTGTCTCGTCGGCTGTGAGTTCATCCATCAGCGACCATTTCGAGAGTGGCCGAAGAAGCTGGTCGCATTCCTCGAGCACGTGCCGGAACAGCGGCTCTTCATGCATGAGCTGTCTTCCCATTCCCCACCACTGCGGACCCATGCCGGCAAACGCGAATGCTAATTTCGGCTGTTTATTTTTGAAGCACCGTCTTGAAACGGCAGATCGAACCTCCTTGCCTGATACGAAGGCGCCAAGCTCGTGAACGAGGTTTTCAGGCGAGCTTGTGACTGTGGCTAATCGATGCTCGTGATGGCTCCGCCGCACGGAGGCGGTGTAGCAGACATCGTGAAGGCAGACCGTTTTGTCGTGCTGAAAAAAATCAACATAGGATTGCGCGAGTTCTTGCAGCGCTCGTGCGTTCCTGGCCGAAATCGTCAAGATTTGTGCCTTGGGACGCTTTTCTTCGGTCGCCTTGAATTCTCTGGCTGGCGGTTGTTCCAGCAGCACATGTGCATTTGCTCCACCAACCCCAAACGAGTTGACTCCAGCCGTCGCCGGGCCGGACACCGGTGGCCATGGCTCCAACGTTGTTGGGACCCGAAGGTGAAGCTTGTCGAAGGATATCGAAGGATTCGGCTGTTTGAAGTGAATACTCGGCGGGATCTTGCGGTATTTCAACGCGAGAGCGGTTTTGATCAAACCAGCAATTCCCGAGCCTGCCTCAAGATGTCCGATGTTGGTCTTTACGGACCCAATCAGGCATGGATTCTCAGCTTGCCGGCCGGTGGAAAATACAATTCCAATGGCAGTCGCTTCGATTGGATCTCCAACGGGAGTTCCCGTTCCGTGAGCCTCGACGTACTGAACTGCCGTCGGCGCGAGTCCAGCTGCCTTCAGGGCTTCTCGAAGCATATCTTGCTGGGCCTCAGCGCTAGGAACGGTCATTCCGCTGGTCCGCCCATCCTGATTTATCGCCGTGCCTCGGATCACCGCGTATATCGGATCCATATCTGCAAGGGCCTTGCGCAGAGATTTCAGGACGACAACGCCTGCGCCTTCGCTGCGCACGTATCCATTCGCGGACGCGTCGAAGGCTTTGCAGCGTCCGTCCGGAGAAAGCATCGACGCTCGGCAGAATCCCATCGTCACTTCGGGAGTGAGCAAGGCGTTTACGCCGCCGACGATGGCCAGATCGCACTCTCCGCCGGCGAGACTTCGACACGCAAGGTGCACTGCAGTCAGTGATGACGAGCATGCCGTGTCGACCGTCAGACTGGGACCACGAACGTCGAAAAAATAAGAGAGCCGATTTGCCGCGATACTATCCGCACTGCCGATATTCGAATGGGCATCTAGTAGGTGGCGATTGCTTGGATAGACTTGCATCTCACCGTAGTCGCGGGTTGAGATGCCGATGAATACGCCTGTCTTCGT
>QHXA01000653.1:8413-11469 GCA_003222755.1 Acidobacteriota bacterium | reverse complement strand
GCATGCGGTGTTGTGGGTCCATCCGCATGGCTTCTCGTGGCGAAATGCCAAAAAATTCCGCGTCAAATTTGTCGATGTAATCTACAAATCCACCCCATCGCGTATAGATCGTGCCCGGCCTGGAGGCATCGGTACTGAAGAACCGTTCCAGATCGAAACGATCCCGCGGGATTTCCGTGATCGCGTCGCGGCCAGCACAGAGTACCTCCCAGAACTGCTGCGGATTCCGCACACCGCCAGGAAATCGGCAACCAATCCCGATGATGGCAAAAAGATCAGATCGAAGCTCTTGGATCACGACACGTTGCTGATCTTGCCGTGCACGAGATCAGCGCTGCCCCGTGATGACGACGTTACCGGCAGAAAAAGTAACCGACACCAGCGGAGTGACCTGCGTTCGGGTGGCCTCGCCAGTGGCCTCAGCGCGCAACAACAAACCCTTACGCCCTAACTGGTGTTGTTTTCCAAGCAGGGTGAAACGATTTGCCGTGAGCTGCTCGAGGTTGGATACGGTTGTTGTAATCCCCTGATTCGGCGCCTGAACATTCAGCACGTCGTGAGAGCGAGTGCTGTAAGTGGCAATGACTTGGCCACTGGAAAAGGAAGAGGGATTAAGGAAATTGCCAGTGGGATTTTGATTGAAGTAGAAAGTTACCGTGCCTGTGGCGGAGTGAACAATCAGATTCGCGACCAGGCGGGGTGTATCTAAAGTCTGGGTGGCTGAGAAAGTGAACCGTGCTGTAGCTTCTGTTGGGTTAGCGGGATTGGCAAATAATGCATCGTCGGGTACATCGAAGATGTGGGTCAAGTAACCATAACTAGTTGCTGTCGACGAAACTTGATCGATCTTTGAGATGAACTCCAGGGCATTCACGCCGTTTGGAGCGATTCCTAACTGCTCTTCCTGTGGCGCAGCCGGTTGGGAGAGCGCAATGAAGCCCAGCGCGCTCGCAATCAATGCCGTCAGTGAAACGTGGATATACCACTTCATGTTAGCCTCCTGCTCGCAAGTTTTGTGTTTTGGGGAAAGATAATGACGCCTTGAACAACTGTCAAGCATATTGTCGGAGTTGATGGAGCTTTTACATGGATCCTGTGCTGTGCCGTGGACAAATTCATGTTTGGACGCTGAAGCTGGATGACGTCCGGAGCAGCTTCCGGTCATTTGATATTTTGTCCACGAGCGAGAGAGAACGCGCCCGACGCATCAAAGATAATGCACTGCGCTACCGTTGGATGACCGCTCGCGCCGCACTTCGCACAATCCTGAGTAGGTATACGGCGGAAGATCCGGCTGGACTGCGCCTTGGCTACACCGATGCCGGCAAGCCATTTCTGGAAAATCGAGGCGTATCGGATCTAAGTTTCAGCATCTCACATTCGGACAATATCGCTACAGTCGCTCTAACCGTCGGCCAACCGATTGGAATCGACATCGAACACGTGCGTCGCGTGCCCGAGCAGGATCGGATTACTCAAGAATACTTTTGTCACCACGAGCAGGTATTCTTGCTCGGTCTGCCGCCACAGATGCGTGCTGAAGCCTTTTTCAAACTATGGACCTGCAAGGAAGCTTGCTTGAAAGCGATTGGAACAGGCCTTGGGACATCTCTTGCGACATTTGAGGTAGCGATAGACAGAGGTGACTCGATCACGATTGTTTCGGTGGACGGGAATAAAGAAATTGCCAAACAGTGGTTCGTATCGAGTTTCGTGCCGGAACGAGAATATCTCGGCGCTGTAGCGTTGCGCTGTAGCATTGCGCCAGAGATACAGCGCTTTGCATTCTGGTCAGAACTAGGTGACTCAGACTCGCAGTCAGGTATGTAGTCGCGTGGCTTCAGCCCGCGTTCTGCCAGGACTTGAACGCCGGCTAAAGCCACGCGACTACATACCTGACTGCAAGGTTCTCGCATCAGCTGCACTTCAAAACTGGGATATATTCTCATGTGCAAACGGGCGGTGAGAGAAATGAAAGCACACGTCTTATTGATCGGGTTATTGCTCGCGGCGGTCGCGCCACTGAGCAGTAGTGCTCAGGATGCTGGGTCGGTCATTGATACAGCGGCAAAGACCATGGGTACCGCCACCTTGCAATCGATTCGCTACACCGGCAGTGGTACGAACAATTCGGTCGGGCAGGCGTTCACATCCGGCGGGCCGTGGCCCCGGTTCAAAGTCACCAAATACGTTGCTCTCGTGAACTACACAGCTCCGGCTATGCGTCAGGAGATCATTCGAATTGATAACGAGTATCCTCCGCGTGGCGGCGGCGCTGGACCATTTAACCCTGCTACAGGCCAGGGTGGCATTCGTCCGATCCCAGGCGACATTATCCAGAACCAGAACACGGATGGACGCACGGAATCCGGATCCCTGAACATTTGGCTGACGCAAATGGTCCCGCCCGAATCACGGGCACACGGGGCAAGAAGAAACTCGTGTCGTTTACCGCATTCGGCAAGTACACCGTTACTGGCACGTTGAAAATGTCGACCGACTCAAGCTGGATATCCAACGCGTCGCGCACGTCCACGGCGGTGTCGATTCATGGGAAGCGGTCTTGAAGGCGGCTGGCCGTCCGCCGGCGAATTGATTCGGACGCAGGAGATTTCACTGTGAGCACAAAAAAGACGTTTGCTCTTGCATCGCTGGCGTTCACTGCCTTCATCGGGTGTCGCGCGAACCGGCCGCCGGATAGCCTTCACCTGAATCGTGAAGATTTCAACCGGCGCGCGGCGGAAAAGTTCTTGCCGCTGTTCTGGCGCGAAGACCGCAACAAAGACGGCGTTCTCCAACCCAACGAGTTAGCTATTCTTTGGGGTTACGGCGATACGGAGCGAAGTCATTGGTTCAATGCGGAAGACCAATTTACGCCGCATTTCGAGGAAGCATACAAGACCATGCTCCAACCCGATGCGGCCGCGAGCAGTCCAGCCGAAGAACAACGCCACAAAGTGGTACTGGATGAACTAGCGCAGGGCCGGCCGACGTTGGTCGAAACCGACCTAAGCCATGAAACACCGGCCAACATGAACATGGTCCGACATCTGATG
>QHXA01000653.1:7769-8297 GCA_003222755.1 Acidobacteriota bacterium | reverse complement strand
CGGAATCAATCGCCGTTCTGCGAAGCACCCAGGACAGAGAACAACGCCGGCTGCAGCGCCATGCCTACGAAACCCGCGCGGGTCTTCGGCCTGTATCCAGCCGGGATGCAAAGTGATCCGAAATTTTGCGAATCCCTGGCCAAAGCGGCAAATGCGCAGGAGTTGATCGGTCATTTCAATATCGTGATTGACGGCGATCGACCGGGTACGTTCAAAACAGTGCCATACAACCACGCTTATAACGACGACATGCAAACCGTCGCCGGCGAACTCGAAGCCGCAGCCAAAGGTTTAGGCCAAGACGAATCGGCTTTCAAAGCGTATTTGCTTGCGGCGGCGCAAGGGTTTGTCAGTAGCAATTGGGAACCAGCGGATCGTGCCTGGGTAGCGATGAATGCGGAGAACAGCCGGTGGTATGCGCGTGTTGCGCCGGATGAAGTCTATTACGAGCCATGCGCGTGGAAGGCGGGGTTTGCGTTGCAGCTGGCGCGGATCAATCCAGATTCGCTCGCGTGGCGCAAGAAACTC
>QHXA01000653.1:2673-7622 GCA_003222755.1 Acidobacteriota bacterium | reverse complement strand
ATTGGGGACCGGTCGCGGAGGCCGGCGGACGCACCGTGGCGATGACCAACCTTTACACCGACGCCGATAGCCAGGCGCAGCTCGGCAAGCAAATGTCCTCGCTGTTCTGTAAGGCGACGAATGCCAGCGCGACAACCGGCGGCAAGGAATCGCTGATCAGCTCGCTGTTGCACGAGGCCGCGCACAACCTGGGCCCTTCGCATGAGTACAAAGTGAACGGTAAGGTGGATAACGTCGCTTTTGGAGGTCCGCTCGCCTCCACTTTGGAAGAACTGAAAGCGCAGACATCATCCATGTTCCTGACCGAGTGGCTGATGGGCAAAGGCGTGTTCACGCAAGACGAAGTGGATCAGATTCAGCTACGCGATGTCGCATGGGGCTTTGGTCATATTTCACGCGGCATGTACACCGCCGAGGGCACTCCCAGAAATTACAGCCAGCTGGCTGCCATTCAACTGGGGTCTTTTATGAAGGATGGCGCCATTGCATGGAAATCTGACGAGATGGCAGCAAATGGCAGCGATGCCGGCTGCCTGGAAATTGATTTCAGAAAAATGCCCGCAGCCATTCAATCACTGGAAACTGCAGTGCTCAAGATCAAAGCTACAGCCGATAAGCCCGCCGCGGAAAAACTCAAGGCCGAGTTCGTTGACGATAGGAACGAGTTCGCCAAAATCAAAAACATCGTCACCGAACGATGGCTGCGCGCACCCAAAGCCACTTTCGTCTATAGCCTCAAGTTCTGATCGCGTATGGCGCCGGCGCAAGATTTAAAGCGTACATTCTGCGCGATAATTAGCAAAACCGGGCACCGCGGAGCGGTGCGTGGCGCCCGGCGTGGGTGGCAGCACACCCCATTCCAACTGTGTTAGCCTAAGAACCCACATGGTTCGTGCGCTGATTTTCGACTTCAACGGGGTCCTCGCAGATGACGATCCGATCCACATGGAAGCTTTCCGACGCGTGGCCAGGGAGGAGGGGCTGTCATTTACGGACAAGGAATACCTGGACAAGTACCTTCCGCTCAATGACTGGGATTGTTTCAAAACCCTGTTTGCAGAACGTGTCCGGCCTCTACCGCCGCAGAAGCTCGAGGACCTGATCCGGCGCAAAGGCGTCTATTATTTTCAGGCGATCGCCGAGAAAACTGTACTGTTCGATGATGCGACGATGGCCGTGAAAGCTGCTGCTGCCCGCTTTTGGCTGGCCATCGCATCTGGGGCGCGTCGCGAGGAGATTCTCCACATCCTGAAGCAAGGCGGTATTGAAAAATGTTTTTCCGCAATCGTGTCGGCCGAAGATGTACGGCGTGGAAAGCCGCATCCGGAACCATTTTCACGCGCTCATGAGAAACTACTAGCGATGGAGCCGTCATTGACGACGGCCGAATGTGTGGCCATCGAAGATTCGGTTGGCGGCATTCGATCAGCCCACGAAGCTGGGATGCGCTGTTTAGCCATCGCGCATTCCTACGGACCTGATCGGCTGCGGAGCGCAAATCCAGAGTGGGTCATCGGCTCGATCGCCAATTTTGTATCCTGGATGGAGAAAGAAGTCTCGAAGTGAGCACTCGATCACGTAAAACTTTTCAGCAGCTCATAACGCTGCCTGATGCAGCAATCCCTCTGGCGGAAACGGCACTGATGATTGCGTATGAAGAGTATCCGCAGCTGGAGCTGAATCCCTACCTGGACCTGCTCGATGAGATAGCCCGAACCGTGCAACGGAAACGGAACCCATTGGAGTCGCCAGTGGACACGGTGGGGAAGATCAATGCTGTAGTGTTTGAGGGGTATGGATTTCGCGGCAATACTGATGATTACTACGATCCACGGAACAGTTTCTTCAATGATGTGCTAGACCGACGCGTGGGAATCCCGATCACGCTTTCCACTCTCTACATCGAGGTAGCGAGGCGGCTGACCTTTCCGATCGCTGGAGTGGGAATGCCCGGACATTTTCTTGTGAAATATTGGGATCGGCGCGAAGAATTCTTTATCGATCCGTACAATCACGGCCAGATCCTCACGCGCGAGGACTGCCGCAATCGTCTGCAGGAGTTGTACGGGGATGCCGTGGAATTCAACGACCGGCTTCTCGCGCGCGCAACCAATCGTCAGATCGTCTGGCGCATGTTGAATAACTTGAAAGACATTTACGTGAAAGGCCACGCGATCGATAAATGCCTCTCCATGGTCGACATGATGTTGATCGTCGATTCCGAAGACCTTACTCAATTCCGTGACCGCGGCCTGCTGCGCATGCAGCTCCGCCAATTCGACGGCGCCGGTCGTGATCTCGAACACTACCTCCAGCATGCTCCAAATGCGCAGGACCGCGAGGAGATTGAGAACCACGTCAAGGAACTCAAACGCATTCGCGCGATGATGAACTAAATTCCGGTAAGATGACTCTCTATGCGCGAGCGCGTACGTGAGGCCAGGCGCGTTGTGGTTAAGCTTGGCTCGAATCTGTTCTTCAACGACTCGGGAGCGATAGCCCTCGGACGAATTTTCTCGTTCATCGAAGACATCGCCGCAGCCTGTCTGACGGGACGGCAAATGATCGTGGTGTCGTCCGGCGCGGTTGCACTCGGCGCGGACGCATTAAAAATGAAATTCTCCACGGCCTCATTGGCGCAAAAGCAAGCGCTGGCAGCCGTTGGCCAAAGCCGGCTGATGAACCTGTATGAGCAGGGCTTCGCGAAGTATGGCTTGACTGCGGCTCAGGTCCTTCTTACTGAAGAAGATTTTTCCAGCCGTAAGCGCTATCTCAATCTCCGTCACACGCTGACAACACTGCTGGAGATGGGTGTGGTTCCGGTTATCAACGAGAACGACACGGTTTCGACCACTGAACTTGAAATCACGGATCGCAGTCGCACCTTCGGTGATAACGATAAGCTGAGCGCGCTCGTGATGAGTAAACTCGAAGCGACTCTACTGATCCTTCTATCGGATGTCGACGGCCTGTTCACCGACAATCCTCGAGAAAATCCTAAGGCCGAGCTCATACCGGAAGTGCACGAGATCACCGCCGACATTCAAGCGGTCGCGGGCCGCAAGTCCACGCGCGGTCGGGGCGGCATGGCAACGAAGCTTGTAGCCGCGCGTGTTGCAATGAATTCCGGCGGGATCGCGATAATAGCAAATGGCTTAAAGGCTGGAACTATCGGCCGGGTCCTGAACGGCGCCAACGAAGGTACGCTGTTTGTGGGAAGAACCGGATCGCTGTCTGAAAAACGACGGTGGATTGCTTTTGCGTCGGCTGTCTCAGGCCGCATTCATATCAATGCAGGTGCACTGGACGCGATCACAAAGCGCAATGCGAGCCTCCTCTACGCCGGCGTGACGCGCATCGAAAACCAATTTGAACGGGGCGATGTGGTTTCGATCGTCGGACCGAATGACCAGGAGGTCGCCCGAGGAATTGTCAATTACTCGAGTGAGGATGCTTCCAAATTGATCGGCAAACATTCCGATGAGATCGCGCGTGTTGCAACCTCGAAGAATTACGACGCATTCATTACCCGAAACAATATTGCGTTTTTGACGGATTGACCATGAACGAAACCCGACAACAAGCCGAGCGCGCCCGGCAGGCATTTCTGAAACTTGCCGCTGGCGCGGATCGCACCGCAATTCTGAAACATATCGCCGCAGCCCTTCGCGAGAATTCGGCTTTGATTTTTGAAGCGAACAAGACAGATCTTGCGCAGGCGAAAGCCGCCGGCATTGCCGAACCGCTTTACAAACGGCTGGTGCTGAATGAGACGAAATTGCGCGATGTCGTCGCAGGTATCGAGCAGATCGCCGAAATGGGAGATCCCGTTGGGCGCGTTGTTCACGAGACCGAACTCGACGAAGGGTTGATCCTCAAAAAGGTACAGACACCTATCGGAGTTCTCGCCATGATTTACGAATCGCGACCCGATGCAGGACCGCAGATTGCCGCGCTCGCGATTCGTACCGGAAACGCTGTTCTGCTCAAGGGCGGCCGCGAAGCGGCGCAGACCAACGCAGCCATTGGTGACGTGATTCGCGCTGTTCTCGAGAAATACGGCGTTCGCGATGCGGTCCAGTTGGTTTCGAGTCGTGAAGAGGTGGCGGAACTCCTGAAGATGGACGATCTGATCAATCTCGTTATCCCGCGCGGCTCAAATGAAATGGTGCGCAGCATTCAACAGAGCACGAAGATTCCTGTCCTCGGCCACGCGGACGGTATCTGCCATGTCTATATCGACGAATTCGCGGATGCAGACAAGGCTGCCCGAATTGCAGTCGATTCGAAAGCCCAATATCCGGCCGTATGCAACGCGGCCGAGACATTGCTCGTACACTTAAACTTTCCGCATCGAGAGAAAATCTTGCTGGCGCTACGTGACGCGGGAGTGGAGTTGCGCGATTCCGGTTTCGGCTCGGAGTACCTCGACTTGATCATGAATGTGAGGATCGTCAACAGTCTCGACGAGGCGATTGACCACATTCATAAATACGGTTCCGCACATACGGATACGATCGTTACCGAGAAGGCAGAGAACGCGCGCCGATTCCTGAATGAAGTGGACTCCGCCGGGGTCTACTGGAATGCGTCGACTCGATTTGCAGATGGGTTCCGCTATGGCTTCGGCGCCGAGGTCGGCGTCAGCACGAACAAGACTCACGCACGCGGCCCCGTGGGAGTCGAGGGCCTGCTCATTTACAAATACCAACTCATCGGCAATGGCCATATCGTCGCGACCTATACGGGCGAACACGCAAAGCCGTTCCTGCACCGGCAGCGCGACAAGTGAGTCCTCCAGATTTCTTATCGGCATCCCTCCGGGTTTTGTTTAATGAAAATGTGGTCTATCCATCTTCCAGCTAAATAGACTTGAAATCGCGGCCGATACCAAAACCGACATTTCATTTTTTTGATAAACGCCACCGGAGAACAGATGAAAGATGGTG
>QHXA01000653.1:1245-2584 GCA_003222755.1 Acidobacteriota bacterium | reverse complement strand
CGATCCTGACCTACTTAATCCCACCATCACGACGAGTGCCGCTTCAAACTACATTCTGGTGGGGGCTCTCGGATTCATGATCTCCGAACAACTGTTGCATTACGACCCCAGGACGGGAAAACCAACCGAGCCAGGCATAGCCATGTCCTATCCGGAAATCTCCCAAGACCATCGAGTCTACACGTTCAGCATTCGTGATGGCGTGAGGTGGCACGATGGTCACCTGTTTTCTGCGGAGGACGTTTTGTTCACACTCAAAGCGGCAATGGTGCCGTCCGTGGATGCCGGCGCGTTCCGATCGTCTTTTGCATCACTCGCCAGCGTGGAGATCACGGGCCGGAATCAGATCCGTTTCAGGATGGCTGAGCCCTACTGGCTTAACGATGCAGCGCTCGCCTCGGATATAGTCCCGGTCCCAAAACATGTCTATGATCCGCAGCGCATTCTCGATCACTACACGTTCGAGCAGATCCGCGATCCCAAAGCGGTGAACGATCCTGTCCTGAAAAAATTCGGCGAAGATTTCAACAACAATCCAGCCAACCGAGCGCCGGTGGGCACGGGGCCTTACAAGTTCGAGAAGTGGCAGACGGGGCAGGAAATCGTCGTACGTCGTAACGAGGATTACTGGGGCCAGCGGCCGCATCTCGAGAAGATAATCTACAAAATCATTCCTGATTCCACCACGGCGCTAGCGGCTCTGAAGAGCGGCGAAATCGACTTCATACCGCGTCTATTACCACTGCAGTTTCAGGAACAAACCAGCGGTCCGGCGTTTCAGGAACACTTCGTGAAGGCCACTTACCAAATTCCGCAGTTGGCCTACATTGGATGGAACGAAGCCAGGCCCTGTTTTGCAGACAAACGTGTGCGTCAGGCGTTGACGATGCTTATCGACCGGGCCAAGGTCATCGAAACTGTCCGGCGCGGCATGGGATCCATGGCAGCATCGCCATTTGTACCAGCGTCACCCGACTTCAACCCGATGATTACGCCTTTGCCCTATGATCCCAAACACGCCGCCGTACTTATGGATGAGGCGGGATGGATCGATCACAACGGCAACGGAATCCGCGACAAGGACGGGGTGGAATTCAAGTTCGAGATCCTCGCTGCCAGTTCCAACACGGCAGCAGTGGCACTGCTGCCCATCCTACAAGACGAATTTGGTAAAGCGGGCATCTCAGTCACGGCACGCCGTCTGGATGCGGCTGTTTTTCAAAGCACACTCCGGGATCAGAGGGCAGACGCTGCTATCGACGGCTGGGTCAGCTCTCTAGTCTTCGATCCTTACCAGTTGTTCCATTCAAGTTCCGCCCGGAATCGCGGTTCGAATTAC
>QHXA01000653.1:612-1238 GCA_003222755.1 Acidobacteriota bacterium | reverse complement strand
ACTACAATTTTCGGAATCCCACCGCCGATCACATCATGGAACAGGCCCGCGTGGAGTTTGATGCCGAAAAACGAAAGCAGCTCTACTGGCGGTTTCAAGACATCTTCCACGACGAACAGCCGTACACACTGCTCTACTATCCGGAGAACGCAGCCGCGTATCACAAGCGGCTCCAGAACGTGCAGTTTCTACACGTAAGGCCGGGCTACGATATCACTCAATGGTGGGTGAGTACTTTTGGGGGCGGTCTATAAATGTTCATCGCGGCTGCGTGCATTGGAGTAACAGATCCGTTACAGCGGCGGCATGATCTATGCAAACCGCGCCCGGAACTCGCGCGAATAATTCCGCCCGATCTGCACTTCTGAACCATCTGCCAGCTTCAGCACATAATGTCCGCCAGCCAGCGCATGCACTTCTCGCGCGTGCGACAACTGCACGATCGCCTGTTTGTGCACGCGGCAAAACACGCTCGGGTCCAACCGTTCCTCGAGTTCTTTCATCGTCGTGTTCAGCACGAATCGTCCATCATGGGTACGCGCGAACACCAGCTTGTCTTCGGATTCGAATACGATCACATCTTTCACATTCGCCAGAATCAGTTTGGAACCCGATCGCACCATCAA
>QHXA01000653.1:0-551 GCA_003222755.1 Acidobacteriota bacterium | reverse complement strand
TGGGCCGCAGGCTGGATGCTACTCAGCCGCGCGATTGACTCAGCAAGACGTTTGGGAGTGACTGGCTTCAAGAGGTAATCCAAGGCATGGACTTCAAATGCGCGGATGGCGTAATGACCATAGGCAGTGACGAACACGACAATTGGCCATTCATCGGCCGGCAAAGAATCCAAAACTCCAAAACCGTCGAGTCCCGGCATCTCGATATCAAGAAATATGACGTCGGGCTGGAGCTTCTGAATGATCTCGACCGCGGATGGACCATCGACGGCTTCACCCACGATTTCGATTTCATCCGAGTGCCCGGCGAGCAGTCGCGCGAGACGACGGCGGGCCTCACGCTCATCATCAACGATCAGCGCGCGGCGTTTCACGCATCGACTCCAATCAACTGAGGTAACGTCAATATGGCTCGCGTTCCGGCGGGACTGATTTGTTCGAGTTCGAGATTGCCGGCCTCCCCATAGAGGTGCTGCAATCTTTGGCGAATGTTGGTCAAGCCGATGCCGGCTCCACGCAGCCGCGAGCCTGAGGAGCGGGTCGCCCCTGTA
>QHXA01000652.1 GCA_003222755.1 Acidobacteriota bacterium | reverse complement strand
TGTACGTGAACGGGGGCGGCGACAATTACATCCGCCGGTACGACATGCAGCCTGATGGCACGTTGGCGAATCCGAAGTTGATCATCGATCTCTCGCTCGACAAAACACCCGGCGCCACCGACGGTACAAAAGTAGACTCCAAGGGAAACATCTGGACCACCGGGCCTGGTGGCGTGTGGATCATCTCGCCGGAAGGCAAGCACTTGGGATCGATTCTGATGACTGAGCGGCCCGCGAACCTTGGATTCGGCGATGCCGACTTGAAGACTCTGTATCTTACCGCGCGGTCGAGCGTCTATAAGGTCCGAGTCAACACACCAGGCGTCCCGTGCCCCGCGTGTTCGAGGTCAGCGGGAACGCATTAATCCGGTGAGGATCTGCATGGGTATTGAAGTGGCTGCCGGAACGAGAAGATTCTTGACATAGACGAATTCCAGGTGGTACAGCCTTCGTTGGGATTTCATCGACGCAGTTCAGTTCGCACCTCCATCCAGGTAGTTACTTAGAAACTATCCGGCATGTGACTGAACGCGCAGATATGGTGCTCAAGGAGGTTCACACATGCATCACAGAGCTTTTGCCGTGATCCTTGTGATGGCGGTCGTATTGGGAGTGCCGGTTTTCATCGCGGGCCAGGCCCCGTCCGGCACAAAAGCTTTCGATGAGACGGCAACCAATACTGACGCGGCCATCAAAGCGGCCGTGGAAACGGCCAAGGCTGCGGCCGCGAATGCGAATTGGACTCCGCCTCGTACGCCATGGGGCGATCCGGATCTCCAGGGCTACTACTTTAACCACAGCGGCTATACGCCCTTGGAGCGCCCGAGAGAGCTTGCGGAAAAACAATTCTATACGGAAGAGGAAGCACTCGCCGCGTTCAAGCGGGCGGTCGAGGCTGACGCGGAGGTCGATCCGAGAACGGTTCACTATGACTGGAAGGAATATGGGATGGACGCCTGGCAAAGCGGCGTCAGACCCTACCTGCGCACGTCGCTGGTTGTGGATCCACCAGACGGGCGAATTCCTCCTCTGACGGCGGAGGCACGGAAACGACAAGCCGAGGCCGCAGCCGAACGCGCGAAAGTCGGCGTTGATGTGACATCGGCGGGTCTGTACACTCGCTGCATCACCGGAAACGCCGGACCACCCAAAATTCCAGGCGGCGTCACCGCGGAGTCCGAGATCATCCAGACTCCCGGATACGTGGTGATGATTGTCCAAGCGAACAACGACACACGCATCATTCCACTGGACGGGCGGCCACATCTTCCACAGAGCGTGGGCCTGTGGCTAGGAGACGCGCGTGGCCATTGGGAGGGCAATACGCTCGTTGTGGAAACAACCAATTTCCACAAAGATCGAAACTTTCGCGGATCTACCGACGGATTGAAGCTTGTTGAACGCTTCACGCTGGTTGGCCCGCAGACGCTCCGTTACGAATTCACGGTGACCGATCCGTCGACGTGGACGAAACCCTGGTCGATAGACAGCATATTCCCGAGGATTGAGGCGCCAATCTATGAGTTCGCGTGTCACGAACAGAATTACGGCTTGATCAACTGGGGGACTGGCTCGCAGATCAGAGAAGCCGAGGCCGCAAAGCGGGGAGAGTCTCCCAATCGAAATCTTGGTGTGGATGAAAGATGATTCGTGAGTCGCAGAATTCACTGCGGAGGGCGATAACAGTTAAGGAAGGAGCAAGCGCGATGCGGATCACAATGACGGTCATTGGCGTGGTTGTTGCAGTGGGTCTCCTGGTGGCGGCGATGCCGTTGAATGCGCATCATGCCTTCTCGGCGGCCTTTGACAAGACTAAGCCGATCAACCTGGTGGGCGTCGTCACCAGGGTGGAATTGGTCAACCCCCATTCGTGGATCTGGCTCGACGTGAAGAGCAAGGACGGCAAGGTGGTCAATTGGGGTATCGAGGGCGGACCTCCGAGCAATCTCTTCCGGAACGGCATCACGAAAGCGAGCTTGCCGGTCGGCACAGAGATCAAGCTCTTCGGATACCAAGCCAAGAGCGGAGAGAGCAAGGGCGTGGGCGTGTTCGTGGAGTATCTCGACGGACGAAAGGTGTTCATGGGCGGGTCTGCGCCTGGTGCCGATGGCCGTGGGAGCACGCCACAGACGCCCCGTTAGGTTTGGAGCATGATATATGGCCTTCCGATTGACGCTGGTCGTCGTGCCGGCGGCGATGGCAGCGGCGCTGCTTCAGGCCCAGATACCCTCGACCACTCGCGTTCCGGCCTCCGGCGGCGAGATCGTGATCACCGCGCTCGGACACGCCAGCGTTCAGTTTGAGCAGGCCGGGAAGGTTATCATCGTTGACCCGGTTGCGAATCAAGCCGATCTGTCGCAGGCCAAGCTGGCGGATCTTATCCT
>QHXA01000651.1 GCA_003222755.1 Acidobacteriota bacterium | reverse complement strand
TGATACGCTGGTTGGGGCGATGCTGTACTGACACGAGCATGCCGTTATAACTCTGGTTACCGCCGTTGGTGACGGTAGCGAGTCTCCCGATTTCGTTTGAGAACGCCGGATTCAAGAAACTCAACGCGCGGCGGTCCTGCGTGTTGGCGACGATAGAGCAGGCGCTGCCTGCAGCTACTTTGAAATGGGTAACACGGCCATTCAGGAAGCAGTTGCCATTCGCGTCGCCGACGCCAGGAACATAAATAGCCATGTTGAGCGGTTCCGCCGCTTGAAGATGTGTGATCTTGGTCCCGATATAGCTCACGGATAGAAGCGTGCCCGTCGCCACTTCGCGTTGAATGCTCAAATTCCACGACTGATCGTAGGTCGGAGTCAGATCGGGATTGCCGATCAAATACTCACCGAACGGAACAAATGGCATGTTCTTATCGATGACAAACGGAAAGGGATTTCCGCCGCCAATACCGCGCCACGGATCGTCAAGACCTCCCGCTGGTGAAAGCACACGCGTCAATGACCCATAAGGTGGCATCGCACTCTGCGAGCCCAGCCGGTCCACCGTCGGATAGTCGTTGTAGGTAATCCCATAGGACGCGCGAATCGAAGTCCGGCCGTTGCCCTGAGGGTCCCACGCCAAACCGAGACGCGGCGCGAGATCTTTCCAATAAGGGTTCCAAATATTGGCTCTCGGTTTCGAGGCATTCGCTCCGTTATTTTTCTGCACAAATCCCGCGTCACCAGGAAAAAGAATTCCCGGAGGCGCATTGACGAACACAGTGCTGCGCAATCCTTGGCGGTACCGGTCGATGTCCCAATTCAAGACATAGGGAACCGGTCGATGCACATCCTCTTGAGGAAGAATCGGCGCCCAGCGCAAGCCGTAGCTCATGGTGAGGTGAGGCTTCAGCTGCCAGGTATCCTGCGCATAAAAGGAGACGTACTTCACCCTTGTAAAAATATCGATGCTGGTGCCCTGGTTGAAGTCGCTGGGTTTCCCTGTTAGAAAATCCGCTAGACCTAAACCGGTAGCCGCGCCCGAGAAATTGAAGTTGGGCGACATGTTGGTTTGAAGAGCTACATTTGTTCTGGAAGTTCCCATGCGCCCACCGAAAGCGAACTGATGCGTTCCTCGAGTCATGCTCACATCATCGGAAAGCTGATAGAAATCAATGCCGAAATTTCGGCGGCCATTGCCTGGCAGGATAAAACCGCTGGTGATGGTCAACTTCGAACGCTTCGGCACGTAGGCGCTGTAGACCTTGGAGCCCAGTTCCTCGAGAGAAAAATATTCCGGCGATTCGGTGAGCAGGTGGTTCCTCGTGAACGCCAGTCGAAACGCGTTGACGGTCGTAGAACCGACGAGATAGGTGCTGCCGGCCGTGAACGCATAGGATCGCGCGTCGCTGCTGTTGTCCGCATTCATTGGGATGTCGGGCGTGAACTGGAATGGCGACGGAGCGTGGTCCGTCGAAAGCATAAAACGGCCGAACAGCGAATGCTTCGCGCTCTTTTGGTAGTCGATCTTGCTGACGAGCTGGTGTTGGTCGTCAACATCCCTTCGGCCAAAAGTGATTTCTCCGCATGGATCATTCGTCTTCGGAAGACGGGCGGCGACTTTCAATGCCACCGGACTAAATAAGGAAGGATCGATGTGGTTGTCCACGAACGGAGCTCTCAACGAGATTTGCCGGCCCGGGTTGCAGGCCGGAGAAGCGACTGCCGTAAAATCGCCCGCGAGCATCGCAGCCGTCGGTACGAACTGTCGCGTATCCCTCGGATCCTGGCGGAGCGTGGTGCCCTGATATCCGCCGAAGAAAAAAAGTTTGTTCTGGATTATCGGCCCGCCGGCGGTGCCGCCGAACTGATGGCGCTTCAACGAGCTGCTCTTGGTTGCAAAATAACTCCGCGCATTGAAGAGGTCGTTTCGCAGAAATTCAAATAGATCGCCGTGCAACGCATTTGTGCCTGGTAACTGCGCTCACCTGCGATGAACGCCCTTGTTGAGCCGACATCCCACCGATCTCTGTCTTGAATTCCGCCAGCGCATCGGGGAACGGAAGCGGCAGAGGCACGCCATCATAAGGATCGACATGGCGAATCCCGTCCAGCGTGTACTCGGTTGCTGTGCCCAGAGAGCCTGCGCTGGAGATCGTTAACCTGCCAGGGAAACTCATTCCACCAACTGGAGCCGTTTGTACGGCTCCCCCACCGAGCAGCAACAGTTCCTGCGCGTTGCGGCCATTGAGCGGCAACTCCACGATGCGCGCGGTTTCCATCACTTGACCGACGCTGAGGCTGCGTGTCTCCACGAGGCCCGCGTTGGCCTGCACTTCAACGGTCTCCGAAACCTGGCCGACCTGAAGCACCAAGTTGATTGTCGGGTTGCTACTGACTTGGAGGACAATTCCCGTTTGCACAAACCTGCGAAATCCCGGCAAGCTCGCCTCTAGTTTGTAAGACCCTAATGGCAGATTCGACAGCACGTAGTATCCGGTTTCATTCGTGACCATCGTGCGGCTGATGCCCGTCTCAGTTTGCGTTGCAACAACTTCGACTCCCGGCAATACCGCACCGCTTGGATCCTGAGCAGCTCCGCTGATCTGCGCCGTTGCCTGCGCCCAAACGCTGCCGCTGGTCATTCCGCATACGAACACGCCCGTCACTAAAGCGATCCAAACGGGTTTCATCCCCCCTCCTTCGAGTTGGAACACGGCCCCTCAGTGGTTGTTTGCTAATTGGCTGAATTTTTTCGCGAGTATATCGTCGTGGTAAGAGCGGTCAAGTTCTTTTTGGGAATGAGACACGCCGGAGGCGTGCAAGGAAATTAGCGCAAACCATCCCCGCGCCAGACGCGGCGAAACTCTTTCAATATTTGTTCCGCGTCCTGCTTTTTCCCTAAGCCTTCAAATGCTTTCGCCAAACCCCACAAGGCCCGGCCACTGCCGGGTTCATTCTCGAGCGCCCGACGATAAGCAGATTCTGCAGTCCGGAAATCGTGCGCATTGAGCGCAGTTTTACCCAACAACTCGAGAACGGGACGCGGATATACCGTCGGGTCGGTGTAGGGCAGCAGGGATTCGGACTTGGCGGAACGATTAAGCTCGTCGAGCGCCTTATTCACTTGTCCGGTGCTCGCGTCAATGTAAGCTGCGAGTTCGGAGTGTGCGATCTGGAACTGCTGTGGAATTGGATTGACGACACGCTCGAGCGATCGGAGTAATTCCTCCATCATCCGCAGCGAATTCCGCGCCGCCACTGTGTTGGAGGTGGAGGCATACGCGAGCCCTCGGGCCCAGTGGTACCAAAGCGATTCAGGAGGTTGGCTGAAGAAGGGAAGCGTCTTTCCGTCCAGAATCTCATGCCACTTCTCAAATCGCACGAGCGTCTTCATCAAAGCAAACCAGCCGACGCGGTAAAACAATTCCGCGGTCTCCCGGTCTGCGACGTTTTCTTTCGCGGACATGAGATCGGTGATGCGGGACATCGCATCACGATAGCGGCCTTGTGACCCGAGTACATGGAGGAGAAGAATTTCGTTGTGGATGTAACTCACTTTCGAGTAACGGGGATCGGCGGAAATGTATTCGCGTTCCTTGGCGGCTGCCGACAGAAATGCCTTCACGGCTTCATCAAACATGCCGGTCTGCGCATAGACATGCCCGGGCATGTGGAGCACATGAGGAATATTCGGCGCCAGCGCCGCATAACGCTTGGCAACGGGTAGAGCACTGCGTATGTCCTTGCTTCCTTCGAGACCGTGAATCAAGAAATGATTGGCACCCACATGATTCGGATCCTTGGCCAGAACCTGCCGTAACAACCTCAGGCTCTCACTGGTCCCGGCTCTGGGAGATTTCGCGGTTGCATCGT
>QHXA01000679.1:7533-9732 GCA_003222755.1 Acidobacteriota bacterium | reverse complement strand
GTCCTGAGGGAACCAATTGACCAACTCGTCGCGAAACACGGACGCGCAACTCGGCTCGAGAACGATCACCGGCTTGCCTGCGCGAATGTCGTCGCGAAGTGCATCCAGAATTTCCAGCAGAAGGGTTTTTGCAGTGGACAGGAATCCGAAGTCATAGAGAGGACGGCCGCAACAGAGCGTTTGTTTCGGAATTTGCACCTGGTATCCCAGGCGGCGAAGCGAATTGAAAGCCGCGTGAAGAACTTCGGGATAAAAATAATTATTGAAGGTATCCGGCCAGAGAACGACATCGCCTGGCTTCTCATACTGCCGGCGCCTTACGCTGGTAAAGGTCTTTGTCGCGAATTTCGGGATCTTTCTCTGCTGTGACATCCCCGTGACCAGTTTCGCGATCGCATTGAACGGAAGTGTCCGCCCGGCCCAATTGAAAAGCCGCGGAGCATGGCTCGCAGTGCGAGCCCACCAGCAAATCCAGCCCATCGTGTAAGCGGATATGGGACGCAAACGATGCTCGTAATAATGCGATAAGAACTCCGCCTTGTATGCCGCCATATCGACGTTGACAGGGCATTCACTCTTGCAAGCCTTGCACGCAAAGCACAAGTCCAACGCTTCGCGCACGTGATCATCTTTCCAACCGCCTGTCAGCGGATTTCCTTCGAGCATCTCAAACAGCAGGCGCGCGCGCCCACGAGTCGAATGCATTTCTTCGCGCGTGACCATATAGCTCGGGCACATCGTGCCGTGCTCTTCTTTGCGGCATTCGCCGACGCCGACGCAGCGCAGCATTGCAAAAGAAAAGCTGTGCTTGTCTTCGGGATACTTGAAATGCGTGCGCGGCTCTTGGTGATGGTACTCAGGTCCGAGCCGCAAATTCTCATCGATCCGATATGGCGCCACGACCTTGCCCGGATTCATCCTCCATTGCGGATCCCATAACGCTTTGAACTCGCGGAACGCTTGAATCAGCTCCGGGCCGAACATTTTCGGGAGCAACTCGGCGCGCGATTGTCCATCGCCGTGTTCTCCCGAAAAGGAACCGCCATAGCGCAAGACGAGATCGGCAGCCTCTTCAACAAATGATCGGAAGGTTCGAACACCACCCGTCGTAAACAGATCGAAATTGATTCTCGTGTGCAGACACCCTTGGCCGAGATGGCCGTACAGCGCGCCTCTGTAGTGATAGCGATCGAGAAGCTTACGGAACTCGCGAAGGTAATTACCAATGTGCTCGGGTGGCACGGCCGAATCTTCCCAGCCTTCCCATGTTTCTTGCTCGCCGGGCACGCGTGCCGTGGCGCCAAGGCCGGCCTCGCGGATCTTCCAGACCGTGTGTTCTTGTTTCGCGTCATCGTAGAGCTTCATCGCAGGCGCCAGTTTCGCGGTACGAAGCTGGTCCATGAGACGCTTGGCTTTGGAATCGGCCTCTTCCTTCGATTCCCCGCCGAACTCTACAAGCAGCCATCCATTGCCGTCCGGCAACAGCTGGAGATTTTCCGGATGCATCTTCTTTTTCTTGATGTCACTGACAAGAACGTCGTCGATGCCTTCTACAGCAATTGGCTGATGACTCAGGATCTCGGGAATCTGATCGGCGGCAACGAAAATATCTGCATAGCCGAGAACCAGCAGCGATCGAACCTGTGGCCAATGCACCAATCGCAGTTTCGCTTCGAGCACCAGCGCACACGTGCTTTCGGTTCCAACGAGGGCGCGCCCGATATGGAAATTGTTCTCAGGCAGCAGTTGATCAAGCGAATAGCCGGATACGCGGCGCGGAATGTTTGGATAGCGCCTACGAATCTGTTCCGCGTATTTGTCACGGATGCGTTTCAGTCCGGCATAGATTTCAGCGCGCCGGCCGCCTTGCTGGATAATGCGCTCCAGTTCGGCTTCACTCGTGGCGCCAACACGCATTCTCAGGCCGTCGTACGTCAGGATCTCGAGTTCTTCAACGTTCTCGAGCGTTCTGCCGCCCATAAGCGAGTGAACACCACAAGAATTGTTACCGATCATGCCGCCAAGAGTGCAGTGGTTGTGTGTTGCAGGATCGGGCGCGAACGTCAGGTCATGCTTGTACGCGGCATTGCGGAGATCATCCAGGACGAGACCAGGCTGTACTCGCGCAACGCGTCGTTCGGGATCGAGTTCCACGATGTGGTGCATGTACTTCGACATGTCGAGCACGAGAGCAACATT
>QHXA01000679.1:367-7504 GCA_003222755.1 Acidobacteriota bacterium | reverse complement strand
CGCGAGGATGGGCACGCCGAAGCGGCGGGCAATCGCGATCGTCTCAATGACGTCTTTGGCGTCCAGCGGAAGCACGATGCCGATGGGGACCTGACGGTAGTTGGAAGCGTCGGTTGAATAGAGCGCGCGGCTGCCCGCGTCGAATCTCACTTCACCGCGGATGCGGCGTCGAAGAGCCCGTTCGAGTTCCTCTGCATAGGATGGCGGCGGTGGATTACGCTGCATACCTCTCCGCGTCCGCCTGCTTGAGTTCGACGCCTAAACCCGGCCGCGATGCATCGGGATATAAAACTCCGTTTATGGGCTCGATCACTCCGTCAAACAAGATCCGCTCGATGCGAACGTGGTCGTGGAAATACTCGACGTGAATGGCCGAGGGAACAGCGCAACACAAAGGCCCATGAATCGCCGGTGCAGTATGTGCCGAGAGCGGCAGGTGATACGCCTCGGTGAGGGAGGCCGCCTGAAGAAATCCAGTAATGCCCGCGCATCGTGTCGCATCCGCCTGCAGAACGTCGACCGCACCGGCCTCGAGCATTCTTCTGAAGTATGTTGTGTCGTATCCATATTCGCCGGCGGCGATGTTCATGGCCTGCGGCGCGCAGTCGCGGATCAGGCGAAGACCTTCCAGGTCGTCGGAAGACACTGGCTCTTCAAACCATCTCACGTCATAGGTGGCGAATTTTTCCGCAAACTCGAGCGCTTGTTTGCGCGTGTATGCGCCGTTGGCATCGACAAATAGCTCGACGCCCGGTCCGATCGATTCTCTTGCCGCGCGAACGCGATCGACATCTTCCATCGGTTTGCTGCCGACTTTCATCTTCACTTTCGTGATCCCGTGCTCGGCCCAGGCGCCAAGCTGCGCTTGGAGCCGATCAATGGAATAAGAAGTGAAGCCACCACTGCCATAAACCGGGATACCCGTGCGAGCGCGGCCGAGCAGCGTGACTAAAGGAACCTGCAGCAGGCGAGCTTTTAGATCCCACAATGCAATATCGACCGCGGCAATGGCATGCGATGCGATGCCGGGCCGACCAATGTTACGAACCGCTCGGAGCATGGCCATCCAAGTCTCTTGAATGGCCAGAGCATCGCTCTCGAGAACAATTGGCGACAAGATACGGTCGATCAGCCCGGCGGCTGACCGATCGCCATACGTGAACCCGGTGCCAATCTGACCACCGGCGTGCGCTTCGACGATGACGATTGTGGTCGAATTCCACTCGATCGTGCCGTCCGCCTCGGGAAAGTCGGTCGGAATCGTGAAGGCAGACACATCGAGTTGTGTAATTTTGGTCATAGGTTTTCTACTGTCACAGCGCCGCGCAGCGGTGCGGCTAAAATTTCTTCCATGTTCCTAAACCAGCTCTCGGACCTTGTCCTCCGCGACAGTCGCAATAATCTTTGAGCGATTGGGCTCGCCCTTCAGCAGCGACTCAGCGAATTTCTCCGCCTGCCGGATGGATACTTTTGGCGGCATTGGCGGCTCGTAAGGATCGACAACCGCTTCGACAACGACCGGCCCGGGCGTGCTCAGTGCCTGCTCGACGACGCGCCCGCAGTCTCGCGGATCATCGACAGTCAGGCCGGTTCCGCCGCACGCCTGTGCAAAGAGCGCAAAATTGATTGGCTGCAATTCGCACCCATATTCCGGATTGCCGAGGAAGACCATCTGCTCCCACTTAATCTGTCCCAGTGTGTTGTTCTTGATGACGAACACCTTCACCGGAAGCTTGTATTTGACGCACGTTGCAAACTCCGCCATCAGCATGGAGAAGCCGCCATCACCGACAAACGCGACAGACTGCCGCTCTGGGTATGCGATCTGTGCAGCAATCGCATACGGCAACCCGGGCGCCATCGTTGCCAGGTTTCCGGAAAGGGAATGCATTTGGCCGCGTTTCGCCGGTATATGTCTGGCCCACCAGGTTGCGATTGTTCCCGAATCGCACGAGATGATTGCGTTTTCGGAAAGCTGCTTTCCGAGTTCCCAGGCCACAACCTGCGGCTTCATCGGCTTGTCCATACGCGTGCCGTACTCTTTCATCAGTTCCCACCAGTCGCTCATACCGGCCTGCGCTCGATCCAAGAATTTTCGATACCGGTTTCGCTTCAACAGCGGAAGCAGCCGCTGCAACGTTCGTTTCGCATCGCCGACGAGTCCAACTTCAACCGGATATCGCAATCCAATGCGCATCGGGTCCAACTCGAGCTGAATCGCACGCGCGTCTCCTGGCTTGGGAAGAAACTCGATGTAGGGGAAGGATGTTCCAATCATAAAAAGAGTGTCGCAGTTCTCCATGGCGTCTTGCGACGGCTTCGTCCCGAGCAGCCCGATGGTTCCTGTGGTGTATGGGCCACCGCGGCTTTTCCAAGAAGCGCTTTGATGATTGGAGCTCCAAGCGTTTCAGCCAACACTTCCAATTCATCCGTTGCGCCGATCGCGCCCCGGCCCACGAGGAGTGCAATTCGCTTTCCCGAGTTCAAAATCTCCGCGGCGCGTTCGAGATCACGATCGGGCGGTACGAGCGCGCCAATCGCGCAGACGTCCGATGTGTGGTGCGGAATGTTCCGTTTCGACATTGTTTTCCGGTCGATCTCATGTTCTTGAATGTCGACGGGTATAGTGATGTGCGACACGCCTCGGTAGACCAGCGCAGTCCGGCATGCAAGATCTGCGACATTCTCGACATGGCTTGGTCCCATGACACGCGTGTTGTAAACCGCCACATCCATGAATACCTTATCCAGTTCGACATCCTGCTGGGTATGCGTGTGCACGAGATCGTGGTATTGAAGTCCCGTGATCGCCAAAACCGGCGCGCCATCCAGCTTCGCGTCATACAGGCCATTTAATAGATGAAGACCGCCGGGCCCTGAGGTTGCAAGACACACTCCAAGCTTGCGGGTGTACTTGGCATAGGCGCATGCCATGAGCGCAGCAGCCTCTTCATGCCGTACCTGAATAAACCGGATTTTATCCGCGCGCTTCCGTAAGGCCTCCATGACCCCATTGATGCCGTCCCCTGGCAAACCGAAGACCACATCGACTCCCCAATCGTGGATCGCATCAATCAAAATATCGGACGCTGTGGTTTTCATCGAGAGTTCCCCCTCTTAGCTTGGACTTCGGGCGGGAGTGATTGTCAGCGCTTGCGGTTCCTGGGCTGGACGGTGCAAGATGCGGAGGTGTCCTCAATACAAAGAAAATATTTCGAAATTGGACCAATCCTCATTGGACGAATCCTGCATCTCAAATCCGAAATATCAGATTGGACGGCGCGCACTTCATGCAGTCCAATTTGCTATTTCGGATTTCGGATTTGAGATGCAGGATTCGTCCAATTTCAAAATCTCCGCTTCGGAGGATCTTCATGCCTCGTACATTTCTATTTGCCCTTTGTCTTTCGATCATAGTGTCCCCCCTCACATCCAACGCGCAGCCCAAGCGCGCGATGACCATTGATGACTTGATCACCACGGTTCGCGTGAGTGATCCACACGTTTCACCCGATGGAAAGCGCGTGGTATTCACGAGAACGACCACGCCGTTGGATTCTGGACGCAGGAACTCCGATATCTGGGTCGTGGCTTCAGATGGCTTATCGGCTGCGCGTCAACTGATCGGAGGAGACAAGAGCGAGAACACCGCGCGGTTTACACCCGACGGGAAGCGGATCGTGTTCATCTCCAACCGCGACGGCGCGCCGCAGGTTTATGTGGCTGACGCGGAGGGCCGTGATGCGAAGCACGTGACGAAGCTCTCGGCTGGAGTTCAGGCGCCGCTCGTCGTATCGCCAGATGGCAAGAAGGTCGCCTTCGTCTCTGACGTTTATCCGCAATGCAAAGATGAAGAATGCAACAGACGCACGCGTGAGGCCGCGGAGAAGGATCCGGTCAAGGTCCGTGTACTGACGGCCCTACCATACCGCCACTGGGACGAATGGAGAGCGAACATTCGTCATCACATCTTTGTCGCCGACATCGAGAGTGGCGAAACTCGCGATATCACACCGGGCGATTTCGATTCTCCACCGCATTTCTACGAAGACGGCGCAATCACGTTTTCGCCGGACAGCCGCTCTGTCGCCTTTGTCTCCAATCGTGACGGCAAAGACAAGGAGATGATGGGAACCAATCAAGATGTCTGGCTGGCGCCGATCGCGGGCGGCGAAGCGAAGAAGGTCACGATGAATCCGGCTGCCGATACAACCCGCGTTCTCTCCGGATGGAAAATATCTGGCGATCAAATCCCAACGGCGGGCGGGGTTCGAATCGGATCGTTGGTACCTGGATGTTTACGATCAAGCGACAGGGGCGAAACGCACCTTGTTCGAATCGCCCGATCTTTCGGTCGACGAATTCACATTCTCGCTCGACGGCCGCAACATCTTTTTCACGGCCGTCGAGAAGGGACTGGTTAACCTCTACAGTGTTCTACTGTCGGGCGGCGCTCCGAAGCTCGTCACGAAAGGTGGGACGATCTCGCAAATTCATGCTGGCCTGGATATAGTCATCTATTCAAAATCGACACTGACCGCTCCGCCTGATCTCTTCCGCGTTTCGGTTGATGGAACCGGCGTGAAGCAACTGACGAGCGAAAACGCATCATGGCTGAATCAAATCGCGGCGCCGCAGTATGAAAGCCTCACCGTCACAGGGGCTGCGGGCGCTTCGATTCAATATTGGTTGCTGAAGCCGCCGAATTTCGATGCATCGAAAAAATATCCGGTGGTGTTCTTGATTCATGGTGGGCCACAGGGCGCGTGGGACGATGGATGGTCGAACCGTTGGAATCCGGCGTTGTGGGCGTCGCAGGGCTGGATCATTGCCGCTCCGAATCCTCGCGGTTCGACGGGTTTTGGTCAAAAGTTGGTGGATGAGATTTCGCAGGATTGGTGCGGGAAAGTCATGACGGATCTCACGGCGGTGTTTGATGCCGTCGTGAAGCTCCCATACGTTGATTCAGCGCATACAGGCATTGCCGGCGCCAGCTATGGCGGGTATGCGGTGGACTGGCTCATCGGCCATACTGATCGCTTCAAAGTTGCCGTATCCCATGATGGTGTCTTCAATCTCGAAACGATGTCGCTCGAAAGCGAAGAACTTTGGTTTACCGACTGGGAATCCGGCGGGCCACCCACGAGCGCCGCGGCGCGCCGGCATTTTGCGCGATGCTCGCCGCACCTGTCGGCCGCCAACATCAAGACGCCTACGCTTGTCATTACGAACGAGCAGGATTTCCGCGTTCCGGTGGATCAGGGTCTTCAGCTTTTCACGGCCCTTCGGCGGAATGGAGTACCGTCCGAAGCACTCGTCTTCCCCGATGAGGGTCACTGGGTGCTCGGCGCCCTGAACAGCAGGCGCTGGCACGAAACCGTGTTTGGGTGGATTAAAAAATACCTTTAGGCGGAGTGAGGGATCAGTATGCGAATTGGAATTTTGCATCCGGGTGAAATGGGCATCTCCATCGCGGCGTCTGCCAACAATAGCGGGTGCGAAGTGTATTGGGCATCGGAAGGGCGAAGCGCCGCCACGCGAGAACGGGTGGCAAAGGTGGGTCTTCATGAGGCGCGAACGCTTGATGAATTGTGCAAACAATGTCCAATCGTCGTGAGCGTTTGCCCGCCGCACGCGGCCGAGACTCTCGCCCAGGCCGTTTTGGACGCGGGCTTCCACGGGCTGTACGTTGAAGCAAACGCAATCGCGCCGCAACGAACCATTCAGATCGGCAACACAATGACGAAGGCCGATGTGAGCTTCGTCGATGGCGGCATCATCGGTTTTCCCGCCTGGAAGGCCCACACCACATGCCTTTACCTATCGGGCCCGCGCGCCGGTGAAGTTGCGGCATGCTTTTCAGCGGGGCCGCTCGATACGCAAATTCTTGGCACGGAAATCGGAAAGGCATCGGCACTAAAGATGTGTTATGCCGCAAATACTAAAGGTGCCGTCGCACTGCTCGCAGCAATTCTTGCGACGGCCGAGAGTCTCGGCGTTCGCGAAGCATTATTCGATCGATGGAGAACGGAAGATTCCGAGTATCCCGAACAAGTGTTGAAGCGAATCCAGACCAACGCCCCGAAGGCGTGGAGGTTTGTCGGAGAGATGGAGGAGATCTCACGAACGTTCAGCGCCGCTGGTGCGCCCGGCGACTTCCACAGAGCCGCCGCGGATATCTACGAGCGACTTGCCCGCTTCAAGGATGTAAAAACTTCGCCAACCCTGGACCAAATTCTCGATGCATTGTGTGAAACGAAACAGTCGCGACGCCGATAAACCTACGGCTGGATCGAGGACCTCCTGAACTGTGTGACTGTTCCGCCCGTGGTACGCTTTTGCTTATGACTGGCCAACCGCCGCCGCGAGTAGTCATTCGAGGAGTCCAGCCGGAGCTCGAGTGCGGACGCTTTGCGATCAAGCGCGTGATTGGCGAGAGCGTCGTCGTTGAAGCCGACATCTTTGCGGATGGGCATGATGCGGTTGCAGCGGTGGTTCGCTACCGGCACGAAGATGACCAGGCATGGTCAGAAGTCCCTATGGACGCTCTGGGCAACGACCGTTGGCGAGCAGAGTTCACTGTTGAAGTCCTCGGACACTACATTTACACCATTAGCGGCTGGATCGACTCATTTCAAACCTGGTACAAAGACTTTCTAAAACGCGTAGCGGCCGGGCAAGATGTAACCACCGACCTGCAGATCGGCGCAGCATTGCTGCAGACTGCAGCTGAGCGAGCAACTGGGGATGATGCGAACGAACTTCGCCATGCAGCCGCTGACCTGGCCCCACAGGAGGTTAATCAATCGTTAGCGGACCTTACATCCAGCTATCCTGATCGAACGAATGCAACCCATTACAAAGAACTGCGAGTCACGGTTGATCCGATCAAAGCGCGCTTCAGTACTTGGTACGAGATGTTCCCGCGGTCTCGCGGCACGTTCAAAGACTGTGAAGGCATGTTGCCCGAGATTGCGGCGATGGGCTTCGACATCCTCTATTTCCCTCCAATTCACCCGATCGGCGAGTCTTTTCGCAAAGGCAAGAACAATTCGCCGAAAGCCCGGTCGGGCGAACCGGGCAGTCCTTGGGGCATCGGAAGCAGGGAAGGGGGACACAAGGCCATCCATCCGGATC
>QHXA01000679.1:0-329 GCA_003222755.1 Acidobacteriota bacterium | reverse complement strand
ATCGACATTGCGCTGGATCTCGCTTACCAATGTTCACCGGACCATCCTTACGTGAAGCAACATCCGGAGTGGTTCCGGCACCGGCCGGACGGCAGCATCCAATATGCGGAGAATCCTCCCAAGAAATATGAAGACATCTATCCCTTCGAATTTGCTTCACCCTATTGGCGATCGCTGTGGGAAGAATTGAAGTCCATTGTCGAATACTGGATCGACCAAGGTGTACGTATCTTCCGCGTCGACAATCCGCATACGAAACCCTTTGACTTTTGGGAATGGATGATTCGAGATCTCAAAAAGAAAAATCAGGATCTGATCTTCTTGTCGGA
>QHXA01000678.1 GCA_003222755.1 Acidobacteriota bacterium | reverse complement strand
AAAAGAGCGGGAGCAGGTGAAATCGTATCTCAGGCTTCTCGTGCCCGAAATTCAGCTCGACGAGGGCGACCACTCCCCGTCAGGGTTCGCTCTTTCCGCTGCAGGCAACCCGGATCTTGCTGCGACAGTCGCTTGGGAAAGCGTCGTAGATCAAGCCAGGGCTGCATCCCTTCAAGATTTTGAAGACTTGATTCTGGCATCGCCCGAAGGAAAAGTGGTTTGGCAGCGTGAGAAGACGACTCCACGACTTGGCAATCTGAATGAACTGCTGAGCGCCAGCCTGTCACCCGCGAGAACAGTTTCGGCTTTGCACTTAACGTTCGGCCTCAATCATTAGTGGATCCAGTGGTGCCGCCGGGATACGGGTTTGCGATTTTAGC
Organism: Acidobacteriota bacterium; assembly: GCA_003222755.1. GTDB lineage: Bacteria > Acidobacteriota > Terriglobia > 20CM-2-55-15 > 20CM-2-55-15 > 20CM-2-55-15. Next base: position 3,618 of record QHXA01000678.1, on the reverse strand, counting down.
GCAGGATGGAAGAGTGCTGTTCCATTCCGACGAAGGTCTCAGCTTGGAGGAGAATTTCTTCGATGAGATCGGCGATCCCGATACTGTGCGTCAGGCGGCGCAATCTGGACGAACCTTCATCTGGAGCGGCGAGTATCACGGCCGCCCGCACCGGCTCTACATGCGACCAATGCTCGAGTTCCTCGATTGTCCTTGGCGGATTGTGACTTTCCAATCGATGGAACCTTTGCTGGCAGCGGAGTTTCAACGGCAATCCGGCATTTTCCGGCTCGGTATTCTGAATGTGTTGGTCGCGAAGGGATTGATTACTGAGCGGCCGGCGCCAACAATTTTCAATTACACATTTCGAGCCTTCCTGCGGGAGATCGAGCGCGATCAGGTCGTGCATGAATGGGAGAGGATGGAGGGCTCCGGTCTTTGGGTGGTTGCCGGCCACCTGATTGCGAGCACGCTGGTTGCCGGTGGACTCTTTTATCTGTTGACGCAAGACTTCTCTGTACAAACTCTCCTGCCGATCATCTCAGGCTCTGGATTTTTCGGTGTACCCTTAATCCGAGACCTACTGGCACGCGTCTCGATGAAACCCGGGGCGGCCTCCCTTTCCGCCTGAGCGTGACGCCGCTGAGGAGTTTGTCGGGCCCCTCTAGAACGCGTAATCCACGCCGATGGCGGTTGTGATCCGGTTGCGAAGGCCGGTGTTGCTGAGAGGGAAAAGGACACTACCGGAAATCAGAAGGTTTCTTGTCAGGTTGTACTTGGCCCCGGCAGTGCCTTCGGGCAGGGTGAGGTTTCCCGATCGGGGGGCGAACTCTTTGAGCGAGATCGTAGCGCACGTGTTTCCCGGGATTCCTCCTTCGTTGCTGCATGCCGGCCCGGGAGCGCCGCCGTAAGAAGAAATCGGGGGCGGGGGCGCTCCGGGAAAAGAAGCGTATTCAAAGTTCTTGCTAACAAGATCGAGACGTCCAGATCCCCGCAGCGTGCGGCCGACAAAATCGCCGATCAATGTCAATCGCGGAGTGGCGACGAACTCGACGCCTCCCGAATAGTTGATCTCATCGGGAAGCGGCGCGGCGACGAGCCCCGCAAAGCTGCCTCCCACACGTCCTTGGGCCGTCGTGTAACCGACATTTGCGTGCTCGCCAAAACGCCCGTGTTCATTCGAAGCGATCAGCAGAAATTTCGCCTGGACGCCGCCGGCTCCAAGCAGTTCGTCCTTATTTCCTGTTGGCGTTCGCAGGTCGAGGGCTGCCGCCAAACCGCCACCTTCGGTTCGTAAAAAGCGATACTTCGTTCGCAGCACGACGTCACCAATACCGGTTGCCGTGCCGGTGCGTCGAACCAGTCGGGGGGCATCAGGATTACTGGGGTCGAATGCGTGAACCGTCGGATTCGTGAAAGTCACCAGACGAAGCACTCTTGCCCGCACGTTTGCATCAACACGGACTCTAACGTGGAACGGCCACGCCAACGTCCCATCGATCGGTAAGACCATAATCCGCAAGCACCGCGGTGGTATCGGTAGTCGCTTTGAGTGACAGCGCCGCTTCGACGAGGTCGCCTTCGAATGGCGTGTTCAAACGTGTGCCGTTCGGCTGCCCGGTCAAGATGAAGCCCGGCGGGTCGGGCGAGAATACAACCGTGCAGCAATCGGAATGACGCAGGTAGAACTTGATCGAGCCGTTTTCCAGGTTCTGGCCCTCGAAACGGTTGTACGACGTGTGCTGATAATTCAGTCCCGCACTTAGCTTTCGCCGGCCGATCGTAAGGGCGCGTTCGCCAAACATTGGCCCGAAGCTGGTGCTACCGCGCCGGAACGTGCCGACCGACTCGTCGAAGACATACGTCAGGCCGCCTGTCGACGTGCCCAGAGGAAAAGTCGCGAACTGCGTCGCTATCTGGCCATTGAATCCCTGGACGATTCCGATGACCGGGTTGTTCAGATCGTTGCCTTCAAGAGGGCTGAAGTGCGCCACATGGGTGAACCCTTCAGGAAGCCCAGGAGTGCCGGGAGGCGCCGGCGGACTCTGCAACGTGATGTCGCTGAGGACGAGCCGTGGCAGTAGTTCTGCAAGTGGAACATGCTGGGCCCGGACGGAAACCGGCATTACCGCAAGGCTGAAGATCGCTGCGCTGGCGGCGATAGCGAACGTTCGCATCGCATCGTTTCGATGGCGCATCGTATTTACCTTTCGAATCCTTCGATCACCCACGAATCGGACTCTCGCCGGAGCCGCATCACGCGGGTGACCGTAGTTGTCTGTTTGGTTCCGACCTTGGGTGTGAGCGTCTGTGCGACGCGGCAACTCACGCGCGCGGCGGCGCCATCGGCAGATAGCACGCGCACGGTGTCGATAGTCACCTTCAGCTCGCGCATCTCCTTGAATGCTTTTGCGAGATTATCGGCGGATATGGAGGGCTGCACTTTTTTGACGGCATTCACATCCAGACTCTCCAACGCCGCCGCATATCGCTGAAGTGTTTCGCGAACCCCGGGCTCCGCAGCAGTAAGCTGATCTTGCGGCACGCCGGCGTGCAGCACTAGCGAACAGAGCATGAGCACCAGCGCCATTAATCCCTTTGCGTTCACTGCGCCGACCTCGAAGTGTGGGCTTGGACCTCGCCAAACCAATTCAGAACCAGGTGAAGCTCTTCCGAAATCTGTCCCTGATCATTTCTCGGCATGACGAACCATTTTCCATCCGGGGAGACATCGTAATTGGGTCCATTGTTGCCGGCTTCAAAATGGAGTTCGAACAGTTCGCGCGGCCGGCCCGCCGAAAACTCCGCCTTGGGTTCAACGGCTACCACCATCATCCGGTCGCCGTGGCGGTAGAACAGCTCGCGGCCATCCCTGGACCACACAGGATCGTCGCCTCCATCCGTAGAAACGAGCCACTTCGGGCCAGGGCCGGGAAACGGCTGAACGTAGACATCACTGCGGCCTGCTTCGTCTGAAACATATGCGAGCCACTTGCCGTCGGGCGAGAATCGCGGCAATCGTTCATCGAAGGGCGTGAGCAAAAACGGCACTGGATCGCTGCCTGGCGAGACCACCCAAATATCGCGCTCGCCGTTTGGTTTTCGTTCATGAAACGCGAGCGCCGAACCATCGGGCGCCCAGGATGACGGAAACTGTGGGCCCGCGCCGGAAAGCGTTGGAAGCGTCCCCGGCAAAAGGTTCGCGCCTGCAGGGGGCGCGGCTGAATCGACCATTCTGAAGATCGGCTCCGACTCGGAACTGCCGTCAAGCGGTTTCCAAAACAAGTTCCATAATCCAGGGGGGGTCGACTGAAGCGCCACTTTCGCGCCATTCGGACCCCAAACCGGATAGGCGCTGCGATCTCCAGCCGTGAACCGAACGCGCGTGCCTCGCTCGAGGTCGATAATCCAGATGTCACTTCCCATTGCCGACGTGATCATCACGGCCAGCTTCCGCCCATCACGCGAGAGCACCGGATTCTCGTATGCCGCGCGCGCGTCGAGCAAAGGCGCCACGCGTCCATCACGGTCCACGCGCAGCAATGTGCGGTCGGCAACGGTCGTGCCTGCCGGCAGATAAACAAGCGATCCTGTGGCGGATGCGAAAGCAAAATACGTCCCGCCGAAACGCGAGGTCTC
>QHXA01000677.1:5651-9990 GCA_003222755.1 Acidobacteriota bacterium | reverse complement strand
TTTTGTGCCTCGCGTCCGGCGGCTTTATTCTCGGCGCCGCGTGCACCGGCGAGGATGTTCGTCATCGAGTAATTACCCTCGTGGCATGCGTATTCGAAGATAGCTTCCGGAGTCTTTCTGATGGAAAGCGCGCCACTCCAAGGCTTCGTGAAGGCCGTGGGATCGTCGACTGTGAACTGATATAGGATCGTGTCAGGGTCTGTCCGAGTCAGGCGTTCCGTCAAATGCATGTTTTCATCGGCCCCATAGAAGTTGCCCTTTCCCATGAAATTCGTCGTATCGATCACCAGCGTGTCGCCCTCCCAATGGCCGCGCGAATCCCCCATGTAGCCGCGGACCCTCTCGCTTGCGTGCGGCCGGCCGTCAAGAGGAATGAGCCGAAACTCATGCATCATCTCGTAGATCATCGCGACGTATCCGGAAGCTTGAACAATTTGTAAAAAATTGTTGTTGGGCGTCGGGATCATGGGGAGGTCGCGTGAGATGCAACGGATCCGTAATGCCAAATCCTCAGGTCCGCTGAGCACGCGGCCCGCTTCGCCTCTGGCGGCTTGTCTTTTGCGTGCCTCCGGCGTAGGCGTGGGGATTTTTCCATCCGGCGGATCGACGATAATCGACGTGCGCCTGCTCGCGACTACTGTGGTTGCCCGGTCGCGCCAGAACTCGTTATAGTTCCGGCGAAGATCGGCGTCAGCGCCTCCGTCGCGGCGATCGCTGTTGACTTGTTCAAGCGTCCGCCGTTCGTACTCGGCGGCTTCTTGTTCAGTCAAAAATTCTTTGCCGGCAAACTCCGCTGAACGCTCTAGCGGTGTGAGAGTCGCGGTGGCCCAGACTCCCTGGAAATCCGGCTGGCCGTCAGCAGTACGCGGTGGCGTCCAGATTTTCTTTTTAGCTGCGGAAGAGGTTTGCCCAGCCAGCGGCGGCTCTAAACACACGAAACAGATTAGGGCGGCTATTGCGGACGTAACGACTCTACATGTCATTTCCGTTTCCTCCTGCGCAGGCAAGTATGTAGTAGCACGGAAGCTGTGAATGAATTGGAGGCAGCCCCCTCCCGCGAAACACGATTCCATTGACCAGGGTTGTTCAGAAATCCGGCCGCGTCAAGCATGCAGCGATTCCATACTTGAATGCGAGACAAAAAAATGCTGAAAAGCATTGCCACAATAGGCTGGAGGGGGCATCCTAAGAGCACCATAAAGGACCACTTGGGAAAGGAGATTTCTCGTGAGGCGAGTGATACATCTTGCAACCTTGGCGGCCGGTACGACTGTGTTGGTCGCGGTTTTCGTCGGTCTTGTGCTAGCACAAAACCCGTCTCCTTCGGCCTTGACTGGCAAGGTGACGTCGCAGGCGGAAGGCGCGATGGAGGGTGTTCTTGTGGGAGCAAAGAAAGCGGGCTCCCCGATCACCACTTGGGTGGTCAGCAACGCCCAGGGCCAGTACAGCTTTCCGAGGCAGAGACTAGAACCAGGCCAGTACACGATCAGCATACGCGCCGTAGGCTTTGAACTGCCGAAGACATCCGTCGAGGTGACGGCGCAACCCGCGCATCTGGATTTGCAGCTGAACAAAGTAACAAGCACCTCAAGACTAGCCATGCAACTGTCGAATGGGGAGTGGCTCATGAGTGTGCCGGGAACTCAGGAGCAAAAGTTGTCACTCGGGGGCTGCGTGAATTGTCACACGCTGCAGCGCGTACTGTTCTCTCGTTTCGATGCGGGCGAGATGGCACAAGTGGTCCAACGGATGACGATGCACACAAACAACTCGTCGCTCCTGCACCCCTGGATGCGTCCGAACGACGGGCGTGTCGCACCACCCGCCGCCGGACAGATCGCCTTCGGTAAATATCTCAGCTCGATCAATCTGAGTGGCGCAGACATGTTTGAATTTTCCTTAAAGACGTTACCGCGGCCCAAAGGCAAAGCCACGCAGGTGATCTACACGACCTACGATTTGCCGCGACGAGACGCATCGCCCCATGACGAAGTGTTCGATGCGGAAGGCAACATCTGGTATTCGGATTTTAATTCTCAGTTTATCGGAAAGCTCGATCCGAAAACCGGCAAGGTCGTGGAGTACCCCATTCCGCAAAATCGGTTCGGCCAGATCGCTCAGGGCGGTCTCCAGATCGATATTGATAAGGAAGGGCGGATTTACTACGGCAACATGTCGCAGATGCAGATCGTCCGGTTCGACCCAAAACAGAGAAAATGGAGACGTTCAAACCTCCAATACGGGAGTCGGAATTTGGCGATGGCCATCTGACCATGATCGATCCTGCGTTCCAGCACGTGGATGGGAAACTATGGGCCAACGTTGCCTTCGCCACCGGGGAAGCCGGCGGCACCTGGCACGTGGACCTGGCGACCAACACGTGGACTCGCGTCACCTATCCGCCCGGCAGTCCTCTCGCTTTAGCCTATGACGTCGTTGCGGATTCCAAGAACAACATGTACGGGATGCAGATGAATAACGACAAAATTTGGGTGACGAACGGCAAAACGCTCGAAACCGTTTGGTACGACTTTCCCACTAAAGGCGCGGGGTGCCGGCGAGGACACCTCGACTCACAAGACCGCCTGTGGTGCGGTGTATTCCATGGGAACGGTTTGGCGATGTTCGATGCGAAGACGAAAAAGATCACGGAGTGGAAGGTTCCCACCTCATGGACACGCCCGTATGACGCGCAGTTCGACGATAAGACGTATGTCTGGACGGCCGGGATGGACAACGATCTTGCTGTCCGCTTGAATGTGCAGACGGGCGAATTTACCGAATATCTATTGCCCCATGAAACCAACGTTCGCCACGTCGAGGTGCAGAAGTCCGGAGCTCTCTCTAGCCTGTGGCTTGGAGACCAGCATGGCAACACAATCATCCGTGTCGAGCCGCTCGTGCCGTAGCGGAGGTGCTTCGATGAGACGGCTAGGTGTGAGGAGTCCTCGACACCCTTTCAGGGTGCGGATTCCTGAGTTGGCGACGTATTCCAGGGGTACGCAAAAAACGCGTACCCCTGGCTAATTTCCCAGCACCGCTCCGCGGTGCGGTTGCACGCCTCCGCGCCGGCCTCGACAATCGAGTAATCTATACGCATGCGCATCGCGACTTGGAACGTGAACTCGCTGAAGGCTCGCCTCGAGAAAGTCATATGGTGGCTCGACCGGGCCAAGCCCGACGTGCTCCTGATAGAAGAAACTAAACTGGCCGATGCAGACGCACCCACGGCGGTGTTCCAGCAAGCCGGTTATTCGCTGGTGCACCATGGCGAAGGCCGATGGAACGGCGTCGCGATTGCGAGCCGCTGCGGGATCGATAGCGTAGTCACCAACTTTGGCGAACCGCTGCGGCCCGCGCAGGCATCCGATACCGGCGACGACGAACCGCTCGCGGAAGCGCGGATGATCTCTGCCGAATGCGGCGGCGTGCGCTTCGTCTGCGTCTACGCGCCGAACGGCCGCGTGGTTGGCTCGGCATTCTACGAAGCCAAGCTCGTCTGGTTCGATCGGCTCGCGCGATGGCTCGATGAAACGATCGATGCCAACGCGCCGGTTGTGCTCGGCGGCGATCTCAATGTCGCGCCGGAAGACGTCGATGTATGGGACGCACGCCTGTGTCATGGTGGAACGCACGTCTCGGAGCGTGAGCGCGAGGCGGTCGCCCGTCTCTGCCGATGGGGATTCATTGACGCCTACCGCCTGCGCCACGCGGAGCCGGGGCGCTACACGTGGTGGGACTACCGCGCCGGCAACTTCCACAAAAATTTTGGCATGCGTATCGACCACCTGTTGGTTACCGCGAAGAGCGCAAGGGAAAGCCGATACCCTCCGCCCATGCGCCGCTGGTGGTCGACATCGACGCGCCTGGCTGCCCCTTCGATGCTGGTTGGGCCTCTGCCGATGAGCGCGTCGCCGGCCGCCGCGCCCGGCTGTAGGGACGGTCTATGACCGCCCGCCATCTCACAACTGCGAAAGCCCGGCTAGCTTCCGGCTAGCTTTCCTGAAACTCGTTCGCCGGACTCTCTCCGTGTGTCCTCCGCTCCTGTTCGAGGCGCCGCAATTCGACGCGCCGGATTTTTCCCGAGATGGTCTTCGGAAGCTCGGCAAATTCGATGCGCCGGATCCGCTTGTAAGGAGCGAGCCGTTGCTTCAAGAAGGCGAAGATTGAATGAGCCGTCTCTTTCGTGGGTGGAATGCCGGGCTTGAGAACGATGAATGCCTTCGATACGGCGAACCGCAACGGGTCGGGGCTTGCAACGACGGCAGCTTCCGCAACCGATGAATGCTCGAGCAGAGCGCTTTCTAATTCGAACGGACTGATCCGGTAATCGGAACTC
>QHXA01000677.1:2210-5521 GCA_003222755.1 Acidobacteriota bacterium | reverse complement strand
CCCGCCGGGGGTTCGGCGCTCAACGACAAAACGATCTCTCCTTCGTCGCTCACTTTTTCGTCGGTAGAAAGAAGCGTCGCCCGATAACCCGGTAAGGGCCGTCCCATGGCGCCAGGTTTCACGATTTGGCCCGGAGTATTTCCGATCTGCGCCGTCGTTTCGGTCTGGCCGTAGCCGTCGCGGATCGTGATGCCCCACGCTGTGCGGACTTTCTCGATCACTTCGGGATTGAGCGGTTCGCCCGCGCTAACGATCTCGCGCAACGCTTGGGGACGCTCACCGAGTGGGTCCAACACGATCAGGCGCCACACCGTCGGCGGCGCGCACAACGTGCTCACCGCCGCGTCGCGTACGATGCTCAGTGCGCGGGATGAAACAAACCGGCGATAGTCGAGTGCCACGACTGTAGCCTCCGCGTTCCATGGCGCGAAGAAGCTCGACCACGCGTGCTTGGCCCAGCCGGGCGAGCTGATGTTGAAGTGCACATCGCCGGGACGGCAGCCGATCCAGTACATCGTCGAAAGGTGTCCAATGGGATAGCTTCGGTGCGTGTGCAGTACAAGTTTCGGTTTCGCAGTCGTGCCTGAAGTGAAATAAAGCAGCAACGGATCATCGGCTTTTGTAGCACCATCCGACGTGAACGTTGCATCGCCCGAGTAAAGCGTAGCGAAGATGCGCCAGCCATTCTCGGGAAGACCTACAACGATCCGCGTGAAGCTTGCATCGATCGCCTGGAACTTTCCCGTGCACGAGGCGTCCGTCACGACGTGCTTCACACTGCCGCGCGTGAAGCGATCGGCCAGATCGCTTTCGGTGAGCTGCGATGTTGCGGGAATGATCACCGCACCGATCTTCATCGCGGCGAGCATCGTCTCCCAAAGCTCGCAGCGATTGCCTAACATGACAAGTATCCGATCGCCCCGCCTCACCCCGAGCGCCGATAACGAATTCGCGACCCGGTTCGAGATATCCGAAAGCTCCGCGAACGTATGCGATCCCGCCTCACCATCGTCGGAAAAGACACGCAGCGCGATCCCGCGGTTCCCCTTGGCGAAAACGTCGAACCAATCGAGTGCCCAATTGAAATCATCTAACTCGGGCCATCGGAAGCCGCGGTAGGCTGCTGCGTAATCCTCGCGGTGCACGAGTAGAAAGTCGCGCGCTTCGCGGAAAGCCTCAGTCGAAGTATTCGACATCGTTATTGTGTTAGCGCCGCTACTTCAGCTTGACGTACTTTCGCAGGTTGTGTGCGTCGGCCAGCCCTCGACTAAACGATACGGATTGGGCAGATCAGTCGGCTTGGGATAATGATTTTCTTGCGCGCGTATCACTGTCGCCAGAGACGCGGCGATCACCGGAATCGCGAGCAGCAACCAAATTCTCCATCGACCTGCAAGGATCATCGCAAACCTCTCGGATCTGAATTCATTCATCATCGCCCCGCCTGACGCCAATCGGCTTCATACACTGTGTTCTCTGCGTGGTCTGCATTCTATCCGAGAAGTCGAGTCGATCGCGATTCTGCCCCACTTTCCGCGCGACCGAGCCTATACGTCTCACCTGTGCTCGATTTTCTTTACACAGGCTTCATCAAAACTTCACATCCCTCGCATTCTTGCTAGCGGTAGACTCGCCGCATGCAGCGCCTGCCTGAGATTGTCCGGCGCAATCGCAGGGTCATTATGTCGATCACGGCAATTGTGATCCTGCCTTCGGCGGTTCTTTGCTTTCTCGCCTTTCGCGCTGTCCGCACAGAGAATGTGCAGCAACAATTCCAGCAACGGCAGCGGCAGCGCCAGATAGCGCTGGTCTTGGAGGCGGAATTGAAGAAGTGGTTGTTCTCTGGCGGGCAAGATGGCGCCATCTCACAGGCGCTTCTGCGATTCCACATCAGTGGAGAGCAGATTGTGTTTCCGTCCCTGGCGATATCCATCCCTCCGGGAAAGGATGTCAGGCCTGTTCCGTTCTCTTCGCCCGATAGTCCGGTTCAGGATCAAAGAACGATCGAAGAGATTTACTATCCACGCATTCAAGCATTCCTGCGGGATTTGAAATCCAGCAGGAATTCCGGAGCGCAGTATTTTCGGCGGCTAAAAGCGATGGTTGTCCAAATTCCAGCGACGAACGAAGGTTACGTACTGAGCTCGACGAACCTGACTCATTATTCGCAGCGCAAGCTCGATGAACTGACGGCGCCAGAGACTTTCCGCGCAACGTTCTTGCTGGATGAGTCGCGCGATGCCGGCCTGGCAAGCGCCGAAGCCATTAGCCTGGACGACTTCACGTTTTTTCAAATCGGCTTCGGCAGCAAGGAAGCCGGGCGGTTCGATGTTCGAAAGAATTTTTTGCTATATGCCATCGTGCTGTTGACGCTAATCACGATTTCCGCGGTGGTTTTCGTGTATCGCGGCATGGCGCAGGAAATGGCCATGACGCAGCTCCGCGCGGATTTCGTCTCAGCAGTATCACACGAGTTTCGAACGCCGCTCAGTTCCATGCTCGCTTTGCTGGAACGTCTGGAATTGGGCCGTGTCGTAGAACCCGGCATGCAGCAGCGGTACTATCAAGCGCTCCGCCAGGAGGCACACCGGCTCGGTCTGCTCGTCGAGAAGCTCTTGGACTTTGCTCAACTGGAAGAGGATAAGAAGAAGTTTTCATTCGAGCGGCTTCAGCTGAGCCGGATCATCGATGAAGCCGTAAAGGTGTTTAAGGAATCCGCATTCCACCAGCGGATCGAGCAGGCCTGCGTTGGAATGGACACAGCCATCAATGTTGTGGCAGATCGCACTGCCATCGTGCAATGCGTGCAGAACCTGATCGAAAATGCTCTCAAGTATTCGCCGCCCGATGTAAAGGTGCTCGCGCGATACGGTATGAAAAACGGAACGCCGTTCATCGAAGTAATCGATCAGGGCATCGGTATTCCCGTTGGCGATCGCGAAAAGATATTTGAAAAATTCTATCGCGCCGAGAACGCGCGGGCTTCTAACGTCCAGGGAACAGGCATTGGGTTGACACTGGTGAAACGGATCATGGAAATCCACGGCGGATCGGTTGGCGTCACAAGCACTCCAGGCCAAGGGAGCTGTTTCAGTTTAATGTTTTCAAACACGAAGGACGCGCTTGAATAAAACAGTTTTGGTCATCGAAGACGAACCGGGAATCGCGATGGCGATCCAGGATGAACTGGAGTTCGAAGGCTTCCATGTGCGCGTCGCGCAAGATGGCATCGCTGGCCTGAGATCGGTTCTCGAATCGCCTCCGAATTTGATCCTGCTGGACCTGATGCTGCCCGGGAAGAACGGATTCGA
>QHXA01000677.1:1670-2178 GCA_003222755.1 Acidobacteriota bacterium | reverse complement strand
CAGGAGGCCGACAAGATTCGCGGCCTCGAGCTCGGCGCCGATGACTATGTCACAAAACCATTCAGCGTCGCGGAGCTCGTTGCCCGCGTTCGCGCGGGGTTGCGACGGTCCGAAACGGAAGAAAGCAGCGATACGATTCAGCGCGGCGTGATCGCTATCCATACAAAGAGGCGTGAAGTGCTCAAAGGCGAAACTCCCATCGAAGTCACCGATAAGGAATTTCAGATCCTGGCGTTGTTGATGAAGAGAGCCGGCGAAGTTGTGACTCGCGATGAATTCCTGAAAGAGATTTGGGGAGAGGATGTGTACGTCACGCACCGCACCGTTGATATCCATATCTCCGCACTCCGGCGAAAGCTTGAAGACAATCCGGAAGATCCTTCCCTGATAGTGAGCGTTAGAAATGCCGGCTACAAGTTCACGTGATCTTCACTTCGTCTTGATGCACTTCATCTGAATACTTCATACATTGGCAGCCGGCTCAGGATGAGGAGGCACCCGATGAAAA
>QHXA01000677.1:0-1606 GCA_003222755.1 Acidobacteriota bacterium | reverse complement strand
TCGTCTCAAGGTTGTGAATGTCCCCGTGGATAGCGGCCTGCTCGCGGCAGTGCTGCCGGATTTCGAGCGAACCACCGGCTACCGTGTGGAAGTGGATAAAAGGGGTGACGATCTGTATGACGTCGTGAGGCAGGGAACAACCGATTTGGCCATTTCCCATTACGGCCACCCAGGCGTTGAACCGTTCCTGGCTGAAGATCTGGGGCGATGGCCGAGGACTGTGTTTTCGAACCAAGCCGTCCTTCTCGGACCTCCGAGCGATCCGGCCGGTATCCACGGAATACAGGATGCGATCGAGGCGTTCAAGCGGATCGCTGAAACTAAATCCCGATTCCTCGTGAACAATGCCGCTACTGAGAAATATTTAGGCCAGATCCTTTGGGAGGGTGCGGGCCGGGTTGATTTGGGCGAATGGTATATCGATCGAGGCTTGAGAGATCAGCCTGCGATTCAAGCTGCGGAGAGCATGGGAGCGTACGTGCTTTGGGGCGTTGTGCCGTTTCTGAACGGATGATCCGCTGTTTCAACGAATCATGGTTTCGATCGTACCGGATCCGGCGAAATTTGCAGGCATCAATCTTTCGGGCGGCGTGGCGCTCCAAACCTATCTGGCAGCGCCTGCCACCCAAGCGAAGATTCGCGCATTTCGTTATCCGGGTTTCGACCACCAATTATTTTGGCCCGCAGCGCGAGACAACAGCCCGTCATTTTTGTCTGCGATTCAGCCGGCGGCCACGACTATCAGTTTTGACGCTGCGAGTGTTCGAGCCGGCGGCACCATGTCTGCCATCTTCGCTGGCACGAACATTTCGGAGCAAACTTACTTCGATGTCCGCTTTCGCGCTCCGGGCGCGACGACAGATGACGTTGCTCTGAACTGGCAATACGGTTCATCTGCGATGCACACCATCAGCGCCGGAACCGCGGCAGGCACCTGGATGGTAACGGGACTACGGGCTCATGACCAACCGAACGATCACAGCGCACCGTATGTGTCTGTTTCGACAAATGTGACCGTATTGCCGTGAGTTGGGCCGGCTGATTTACAGCGCCGCTATAGAAGAGCATCATTCATCGAGATCTGAAGCCCGCGAATGTGAAGATCACGGCCATGAATGTCGTCAAGGTGCAAGGCGCTGCCCGACTCTCTCGCAGCGGCAGTCTCATCGACGGTTTCCACGGTGGTGATGCGCATATTTGCATTCGGAACCTCGCGGCAGCTCTTTCCGACGAGTGGCGTGCCCCCGCCGGGTGAATGGCGGTACGACGTGACACGCCACGGTCAGCGCTTTCTAGTGAGCGTCCCTGTTGATCCGGGAACACCAAAACCAATCACGGTCGTGCTCAACTGGGCTGAGAATCTGCGAGGTCGCTGACCCGCGTCCACGAGCAACATCACGCCAAATATCGTCGGCGATTTTCCAAAGAGTATCGGTAATGTCACTCCCAATGTGACTTCACTGAACGGACTGAACGGGCAATTCAGCAACAAAGCCATTGCCGATTCGCAAGGTCGTATTCTCTCGGTGAATCCTCAACCGGGAACGCTCGGCAATCTCGGACTCCGGTGGATCGAGGGTCCGAAGAACCTGAGTTTGGATGCAAA
>QHXA01000676.1 GCA_003222755.1 Acidobacteriota bacterium | reverse complement strand
GCAGTAACTGAAAACTGGCTACCGCATGCTCATCGCCGCATGCTCATCCATGCTGCCGGGAGACCAACGGCGCAGTCCTTACCTATTTGCCGTCGCCGTCCGGACGTTTCCCAAGCAGGTGACTGCAACCTGCTCTCGTCGCCCAATACTGCCAGGCGCGCCAGCTTTGAGCTGAATACGGATTGTAACCCGCGGAGCGCGCCGCGATTTCGCCATCAGACAGCGGCTTGAACTTGCCGATCCGCATGGCGGCGAGCTGGACACGCGCATTGCGTGGCAGATACACCGAAAGGCGGACGACGTCAATGAGTGATCGTGCGCCCGCCGCGAATCCGTGGCCCCGCATCAATACGACATTGTTATTGCCGAGACAGCGTGCCAGGTCGCGTCCCTGCGCCGTATTCGACACGAGAAGATTCGTGTCGCCGAAATTGTCCGCAATGTCCCAAACCGGAACATGACTTCCGATGAAACTTCCAGAGTGGATGACCGGGCGCAGCGGAACGTCGGTGATTCCGAACGGAAGACTGTCCTCCGCATGCGCGTGCACGACCGCCTGAACCTCGGGACGTGCTTCGTAGATCGCGCTGTGGATGAATCGTTCAATAGACGGCGTCCGGCTGTCGTTGACCGCATTACCATCTAAACCGAATTCCACAAGGTCGGCGCGCTCAACCATCTCCGGCGGGGCGAGCATGTGAGCCATGAAGAACCGCTCAGGCTTGTTCGGATGGCGAACGCTGACGTGGCCATAAGCGTCAACCACGTTTTCGTTGGCGAGAATCCGGTTAGCGATCACGAGTTCGTTAAGGGCCTCATCCACTCCGATCATCATTTTTCCTCCGGGTAATTAGGGTATTTATGCGTCTGACACCGAATTATGCCCTTGACAAGGTTTGCGAGGGACGAGTTAAATTCCCGCGCGATCGCCCTCGAGGAACATTTTTGCGATCCCGGATACCATCAGTGAGGCTCATGATGCCAGGTATGCCGGTTGGTTTCCTGCATGGCCGGATATCAAGCGTCGCCTCCTCGATCTGGACGAGCTTCGCGCTGGTAAAGCGCCGGCGATCTCACAAGCGAGCTGGAGTGCGGGATCGTCGTCGCCGACAAACGTTGAACGCGTGCCGTGTTACTGGTTCTGCTGATTTTGGTTTCTTTGCAGCGCGCGTTGCCGGCGTTCCTCTTCAAGCGTCTGGGAACGCTGCGGCCCTGCCGGTAGAAGCTCGGTGCCGTCTGCATGCACGAGTCTTTTAAACGCAATCCGAACTGAACCGATGTGAGTGGGATTGCCGGTCACGGTGACTCGTTCGCCGGATTTGATAGAGTCCGCTGTCCAGCCGACGTTGGAGAGATTCAGCCTGCCCGCAAATTCTACAGTCCACTTGCTGACCTTACCGGACGCGTCGGTGACACCCATGTACATGATCGCGTGCGGATTCACAAATTTGAACTCAGTGACCACGCCCGATATGGTTACCAGCCGCGTCTCATCATAGACCGCCGCGAAGGAGTGATGCGATGCTGCCGTTGCCGCGCAGGCCAGGATCAACGGGATCGCAAAGAACAATCGAAGTCTCATTACCTTACTCCCTTCTTGACCTCTGTCGGAATTTCGCATTGGTCGTACGGCGCGATGATCTGATCGGGCGCCCAAGCCCAGATGTGTTGGATGAGGACCGGCTCGCGAAAGCTCCACGGATCCGTCATTGTCGCCGTGAGCGTTAAGGTCTTTCCATCCTTGGATCGCGTATAGCGTTCGATCACATGCAATTGATCGCTGTGGTCGCTTTGCCACGGCGTGCGACTGGCGAGAATACCGGAAGTCTCGATGACGAGCGTGCCGCCTTCCCAACGGCCGACGGAATATCCGAGTCGGCTTAACGGCTCGTTCACTGGACGCTTGCGGCCGTCCATATACACCGTGCGCCGCGCGTCCCACTCGCCGTATCGCATTTCAAGCCGATCTTTGCTTGTTTGCCGTATTTCGAGTTGGTGCCGGGAAATAAACTGCTGGGCGAATCCATAGGGCTCGCAGCGTAAGAAAGAAGGGTCATCGGCGCGATCTAACGGATACGTTTTCAGCGCGGCATCGCTCAGTCGAGGACGAATGTATTTTTCCCTCTGGTATTTGTCGGCTTCCGCTTGGAGGTCCGCGACCGGACGCGCATCATTTTTCGGATCGTCCAAGAGCGCATTCAGACGCTCGATTCCCGCATCCGTGCACCAGCTCGCACAAAAGATGCCCGTGATCGTAACGGGCGGATCGCTCCACATTCCCATGAAGTCTCGCGAAGCCGATTGCGTTTGCGCAAAGGCAGGCATACAGGCGAACGAGATCAGGATGAGCAGTCCTGCACGCGCATTTAGGATGCGTTCTACGACCATGGCGCGCCCTCCACAACATGGTGACCAGACCGGTTTACGTTTATCTGATTGTGCCTAGCGCCAAGGATAGGCAGTGCCCGTGTCAACCCGCAAGCGAAAACAATCACAGCGCGTGATGCGGTAAGAGTTCAACCATCCG
>QHXA01000675.1 GCA_003222755.1 Acidobacteriota bacterium | reverse complement strand
AGTAATTAACCGTATTCCCTGGAGAGATCGCGGTGTCGTTCCAGCCGTGATAAAGAATCAGCTTTCCACCGCGAGCCTTGAAGGCCGAGAGGTCTGGGTTGATTGCGTTGATGATTGTGCCGACCTTTTCATCGACGATTTTCAGATCGCGATCGAAATCGAAGCTGCGCCAATCCCAGTTTAAATTGTCGTATGCGACCTGGAATGAGCCGAGAGAAACACCCGGGGGCGCTTGAGCGCCGCCGCTGATCACGTTCCAGCCTGTTTCACTGCCGGGCTCTTTACCGGGAAAGACAATTTCGCCGGCTTTGGTCTTAGCCGGCGCGTACATTCGTTTAACAGAGTCGAGCTGAGGCGCCGTCAGACAGCTGTCGGAATCACCGGCTTTACAGAGCAGCGCGGCCGGATCGAATTTGCAAGTCCGCGGCTCATTGAGCAGGCCGTCCTTCACGCCGTCTTTGGCATCGCACGCCCCGATGACAGCTTTATTCAATGCAGTCAGTTTGGGCGCAGAAACGGCGCTGGATGGGTCCTTCAAGACGGGAACAGACACACTAAGATCCCATGCATGAAGGTGGGTCTGATAATTCGCGGGCGCGCCGGCGATGATCGCGTCGAAATCGTCGGGATAGCGCTGCGCTTCCATGAGTCCCTGGCGACCGCCCGTCGAACAGCCATTCCAGTAGGAGAGCCGCGGGCCGCGATCATAAAAAGTCGTCATGATAGTCTTCGCCTTCAGAGTGGATTCGTGCACGGCGCGATAAGCGAAGTCGATGACCTTTTCCGAATGGCCAATCGCGAAATTTGCGTTGCCGCCTTTGTGCCCAGTGTCAGTGGATGCCGTCGCGTAGCCTTCTTGCAGTGCCGCCGCCAAGGCCGGATAACTGATCACACCGGCCCAACCGCCACCACCCACGAATTGAAATTTTCCGTTCCAGTTTTCGGGCATCCACACTTCCATGTCGATTTCAGAATCCGAACTGGGCCTGAGTGTCGCAGCAACGCGGCAAAAAGCCGGTACGGGCAGGGCCGCGGGTTGTCCACCGCGCTGGCCACCACCGGCCTGCGGTGTTGGCGGGGTGAACGTTCCAGCGGCAACGGATTCAGCAAGCGTAATCGTTGTATTAGGAAGTGAAATGGACTTCAGGCTCGCGCATGGAGTGGGTGCGGCGAGTGCCGCGCTAAAGAACAGGACGGCAATGTTAGCGATCATCGTCTAGACCTCCCGAGTGGGGGAAAACTATCACAAGTTTCGTTGTGACGGGTAGCTTACTGTAGTGCGGTATCATCGCCGCCGTAGTTGTTCCACTTGACATAACAGAGCCGCACTTCAATAATTCGAGCTGCATTTCTAGTCTTTCAACAAAATCCCGGAGGACAAGTCTATTCGACGCCATTTGCTAGTTGTCGGCGCGCCGTTTGGAGCTGAAACATGAGTATCTCGATAATGGTTCTTGCGGCGGTGCTCGCTGTTCAAGGCGGGAAAGCCAATCCGCCGGACATCAGCGGCTTTTGGAATAATCAGTACACGCCGAACCTTGCTCAGGCTCTTGGACATGAACCACCGTATACACCTTATGGCTCGGAACGGTGGAAGAACGTGGATACGAAAGATGATCCAACCGGGAAATGCTTACCTGTCGGGCCGTCCAGAGCATTCACGGCGCCGATGCCGTTTCAGGTGGTGCAGAGTCCGAAGATGATTGCATTCCTGTTCGAGTACCAAACGATCTACCGCATGGTGTATCTGGACGGACAGCCGCACCCGCCGGAGATCATGGATTATCCCGAGTTTATGGGACACTCCATCGGTCATTGGGAGGGCGACACACTCGTCATCGATACTGTCGGGATCAATGAGCGCAGTTGGCTCGATACCGCGGGCCATGAGCATAGCGGGAAGCTCCACCTGATGGAGCGCATTCAGAAACTCGATGACAACCACTTGAAGTACACGGTCACCTACGACGACCCCATCTTCTTTACCGGACCGTGGTCCATCACGCGCACGTTCACACGAGGCAAAGAGACCGACCGCATCATGGCGTACTCGTGCGAAGAAAATAACAAGGACGTCGAACACCGGCAGAGCAACAAGAAGCCGCAACCGTGAATACAAAACAGCGCGTCTCTCGGCGGAAATTCATTGGCGGTATGGCTGGTGTTGGTGTCGGTGCGCGCGTGCAGCAGTCTGGGAATATTCGAGGCTTCGATCACGTCGCTCTTCCGATGCAGAACACCGAAGCAATGCTGGTGTTCTATCGCTCGCTCGGACTGCAGGTGGCGGAGAATCCTCAAGCCGTTTCGGTTTACATCGGGAACCAAATGATCAACTTTCATCGTCCTGCGAGCTGGCAGCGGGAAAGTTTCACCCTGCGCGCGCCAGCCGCGAAGCCGCCCT